>JAYWAR010000295.1:0-31071 GCA_043782285.1 Akkermansiaceae bacterium
CGCTCCACGGCAATGGGGCCGAGTGGGACACCGTCGATGGTGATGGTTGGCTCAATTTCCTGAGGTGTGTAGTCGCGGATGATGCCGTCAAACATGCCGTTTTTGCCTTTGCGCAGGCTGGGCCAAATCACACTGCGTTTCATCGATAAATTGCGTTGAGCACCGACTCGATAGTGAACCACTTGGCCGACACGCAGTCCGCCTTGTTCGATAAAATCTTCGTGCGGCAGGCGTTGATCTTTGCTCACCGGCCATTCGGTGGTGAGGCCTTTGCCCAAAATCCAACGTGGGGCGGTGGGAGGTGCGGCCACAGTCACGGGTTTAGCCCCGTTTACTTGAAAAATGGCTTCTGCCCAGTCTGCTTGGTCGTGATCGGTGCCGTCGAAACCGTCGCTGACTCGCAAAGTCAAAGATTTGACCCCCGAAAGGTCGAGATCGACGCTTTGTGCGGGCATGCCGCCTCGCATCAAAGGGCTGCTCCAAAGGACTTTACCATCACCTTCGATGGCGAACTCAGCACTGCCGGTTTTTTTGATTTCCGGACCGTCATCATTGATTCCGACCTGAGCGGTGAAGCGCGAGCAGCCACCCTGCAAATCCAAATAAATCACGCTCGGCGCTTGGGTGCCGCAGCCGTGGGTATATTCCTTGCCGGCGATGCGCAGCGGTTTGTCGTTGGTTGCGCGGTCAAGTCCTGGCTTGCCTTCACTTTGCTGGACGCGAGTCAAATCGAGTGCGGAGAGTCTGACTTCTTCCGCGGCAGAAAGGAAGCTGGCCAGTGGCAAGAGCAGGATCAGGGCTGAGCGCGATCCAACGCTGCGGGTCATGATTGGCCACTTGTGCTTGAGTCGGCCCGTGCGCGACATCTGGAGGTTCGGTGAGGGGGCGGTGCTGAGGTGTTGGAACATGGAGATCAAAAGTAAAGGCTTACTGAAATACAGGGGCTGGCGACTTCGGGCAACTGCTATTTTCTCGCCTTCAAATTCGATGCCCGCTGGTTTTCCAAACTTTTTGGAGAGACCTTGATCACCATGCATGCTTGCAAATTTAGCGGAGTGGGTCTTGGATCAGGGCTTCGCTTATGACTTTTTCCGCATTGGATTTGTTCACAATTGGAGTTGGCCCATCCTCATCTCATACGGTGGGGCCGATGCGGGCGGCTTGTCACTTCGTGCGGCAGCTGGAAGCTCAAGGTTTGGCACCGCAGGTGGTGCGGTTGCGTTGCGATCTCTACGGCTCGCTGGCTGCGACTGGCAAAGGTCACGGGACGGCTGGTGCGTTAATTATGGGTTTTCTCGGTGCCGAACCGGAAAGCGTTGAGGTTGATCGGATTCCCGCCTGTCTGGAAAAAATTCGCCGAACGAAATTATTAGATACCCCGTGGGGTCGCCAGATTGTTTTCGATGAATCCCATGATCTGGACTTCAAGCGATTGAAACCACTGCCTTTGCATCCCAATGGCATGCACTTTATGGCGCTTGATGCCGAGGACCTGCCGATTTTTGAGCAAGTCTGTTATTCGTTGGGTGGCGGATTTATCGCAACCGAAGCGGAGATGAAACAAGCGCCATCCCATGGCATTGCCTTGCCTTATCTTTTCACCAATGCGGTCGAACTGATCGGGCATTGTGTGAAGCATGGTCTGGCGGTGAGTGGTGTGATGTTAGCGAACGAAGCCGCATTTCGGCCGGAGTCTGAAACACGCGCGCGGCTCGATGCGATCTGGCTTGCGATGCAGGCTTGTGTCAAACGCGGTTGCCGTCAGGAAGGCATGCTTCCCGGCGGCCTCCAAGTGAAACGTCGTGCCAAGGCGATCCACGAGCAACTCCGAGCGTCTGCACAAGCAGCACTTTCTGATCCGCTGACGATTCTCGATTGGGTGAATTTGTACGCCCTTGCGGTGAACGAGGAAAATGCAGCAGGTGGACGAGTCGTCACGGCACCGACCAACGGAGCTGCCGGGATCATTCCGGCGGTGCTGCATTATGCGGTAGGATTTCGCCATTCGCCGCAGCCGGATGGGGTTCATCGGTTTCTGCTAACGGCGGCGGCGATTGGGATGTTATACAAGCGCAATGCCTCGATTTCAGGAGCGGAAGCGGGTTGCCAGGGAGAAGTGGGTGTCGCGTGTTCGATGGCGGCGGCAGGATTGGTCGAATATCTCGGCGGTACGCCGCAACAGGTGGAAAATGCCGCCGAAATTGGGATGGAGCATAATCTGGGTCTTACTTGTGATCCGATCGGTGGATTGGTTCAAATCCCGTGCATTGAGCGCAACGCGATGGGCGCCGTCAAAGCGATCAATGCTTCGCGATTGGCACTTTCAGGCGATGGCTCGCATTTCGTCTCACTCGACAAAGTCATCCAAACGATGCGCGACACTGGGCGTGATATGAAGTCGAAATACAAAGAAACCTCACGCGGTGGGCTGGCGGTGAGCGTGGTGGAATGCTGAAAAATAAAGTTTAAAGTAACTTTGGGCAGCTCGTAAAACGAGCAAGCCCGTTTCAACTTGAGCAACTGCGCTAGGCTTAGGCGAAGCACAGGCTGCGAAGCGGCTCAGAATTCATGGGGGCGGAGTGAATGATTGAGCTTGGGTTTAAAATAACGCTCAGCTCGCCGACTGCCAAATTGCCGAGAGTGTGGATTTCAATTTTGAGGTGAGCCAACTCTTCAAGGACAGCCGCAATGAGCGGGGCGTGATGGTGCTGGATGATCTCTCATCAGGTTTTCAGTTTCATCGTTCATATACGTGAGAACGGGTAAAATCAAGTTGTCAATTTTGCGATTTGAGTGAAATAGGCAACTTGCAGGAGGTTTTAAAAGGGGCCACGACAATTTGCTCGTGGAGTGAATCCTCAAAATGCCCAGATTCTGAAAGCTCGGCACGGTGGATTTTCCGCAGAATGGCGGACGAGCATCGTCACCTCGCTTTAGACTGCCGGTTCGAAAAATCCTTTATACCGAGACCGAATCGTCGTCAGTCGAAGGTTCGGAGGTGCTGGTTGAATCTTCTGCCTCCTCGGGGGATTGAGTGGTGGCGGCCTCAAGCTTGAGTTTACGCTTTTCTTCTTTTTTTGCTTTTTTATCTAACTCCCGGCGGCGTTTTTCGAATGCGTAATTGGGTGTGGCCATATTGATGCGTATGTTACTCTGCGCTCGCTTGGCAGGCGAGAACTGAATTCATGGGAGCGAATTTTTTCTAAGTCGCTGGCGAATGAGAGCGAACAAATGGGGATTCGGGCTGCCGGAAATGGTGGATTCATCAAAAACGGCGGACCTGAGTGAGGTCCGCCGTTTGGAGAGAAATTCAGCAGCGAATGGCTAAATTACTTGTTGAGAACCTTGAGCTTTTTAATGCCGAAAACCGCATCATCACCGAGTTCCTCTTCGATTCGAAGGAGTTGGTTGTATTTCGCAATACGGTCAGAGCGGCTCATCGAGCCGGTTTTGATTTGGCCACAGTTGGTCGCGACGGCGAGGTCGGCAATGGTGCTGTCCTCGGTTTCGCCGGAGCGATGGCTGAGGATTGAGGTGTAGCTGTTTTCCTTAGCGAGCTCGACGGCGTCGAAGGTTTCGGTGAGAGTCCCGATTTGGTTGACCTTGACTAAGATCGAGTTGGCCACGCCGAGTTGAATCCCTTTGCTGAGGAAATCGACGTTGGTGACAAAAAGGTCATCGCCGACAAGTTGGGTGGTTTTCCCGAGTTTATCGGTGATGATTTTCCAACCATCCCAATCATTTTCGCCGCAACCATCCTCGATCGAGATGATAGGATAATTCTTTTGCAGGCCGGCGTAGTAAGCGACGAGTTCTTCGGCGCATTTTACCGATTGGTCGGACTTCTTGAAAACGTAAGCGTTGCGCTTGGCGTCGAAGAATTCGGAGGCGGCGACGTCGAGGGCGATCGCGATGTCATCACCGAGCTTGTAACCGGCAAGTTCGATCGCTTTTGCGATGACGCCGAGGGCATCTTCGGCACCGTCGAGTTTGGGAGCAAAGCCGCCTTCGTCACCGACTGCGGTGGAAAGTCCGCGATCGTGAAGGACCTTTTTGAGCGCGTGAAAAACCTCGGCACCGTAGCGCAAGGCTTCCCGGAAAGTGGGCGCGCCAACTGGCACGATCATGAATTCTTGGAAGTCGATTGGGGCGTCGGAATGAGCACCGCCATTGATGATGTTCATCATCGGGACAGGAAGCACCTTGGCATTCGGGCCACCGAGGTATTTGTAAAGTGGAACCCCGAGTTGTGATGCTGCGGCCTTGGCAACGGCCATGGAAACCCCAAGAATGGCGTTGGCTCCCAAATTCTTTTTGGTTGAAGTGCCGTCCAGCGCGAGCATCGCCGCGTCGATTGAGGCTTGTTCGGTGGCGCAATAGCCCAACAATCCCGGCGCGAGAATGGCGTTGACGTTTTCGACGGCTTTGAGCACGCCTTTACCGAGGTAACGGGATTTGTCGCCGTCACGGAGTTCAACCGCTTCATTTTCGCCGGTCGAAGCCCCGGAAGGAACTGCGGCGCGGCCGATGGCGCCGCCTTCAAGGTGTACGTCCACTTCGACAGTTGGGTTGCCACGGGAGTCAATCACTTCGCGGCCGCGAATTTCTACAATGGTAGTATAGTCCATATTTAGTGCGTTTAGTTAGGAAACTTAGGGTTTGAAATTTAAGGATTGAACGAATGGATTGCGCGAATCGTCAAGGTGACCATCATTTCGGTCACTTCGTCGCGAACTTGGACGGTATCGCCGAGTTCGCGGCTGACCAGAGCTTTGCCGACTTCGGACAGATAGGAAACGGTCTTGGTTTCCGGGGTCGAGTCCCAGGCGCCGAGCACGGTCATGATGCTTTGCTTGCCTGCGTCATCGGTAAGAGTCACGACGGTACCGATGTTGACTTTGCTGGTGTCGGAGCTTTTGAAATCGGTGCCGCGAGCGAGGCTAATTTCTTTTTCCAAGGCGGCCCGGCGGTGAGCGAGGTATTTTTCGAGGTCTTTGGCGGACTTGTATTCGAAGTTCTCGCGGAGATCGCCGTAGGACCGGGCGATTTTGACATCGTTGAGGTTCTGCGGGATTTTGTTACGAATCAGATCGTCGAGTTCCGATTTTTTCTTTTCTAAACTTTCCCAGGAAACGAGCAGAATTTCTTCGGGGCGTTTGCTGTTGATACCGTTGACTAGCTCGACGGTTTCGGGGCGTGCCTTGATGATCCGGGCCATCAGCGATTTTTTCTCAAGATCCCCAAAGACCGGACAATCGAGAAGGCGACGGCCAAAATTGCGGGTCTCGTTGATGTCCATGATTCCGACGAGGTCGGTCAACAAAGTTTTGTCATCTCCGAGCAAGGATTGGAGTCGGGAGGTTTTACGTGGACCGTCGGATAAATGGTCGTTTTCAAGCAGATTGAGGACCGAAGCTCCTACATCGGCGCTGAACACCTCGAGGGCGGCTCCTTTGCGCTCGCGGCAAACCCAAATTAATGCATCTGGGCCGAGAGCCCGCCGGGCGATCGCCGAACGGAGGTGGGTGACGAGGGCCGGCATTGCATCCCGTTCTAATAAGATTCGGGCAATTTCGGTGACGCCACGGGCACCGACACGGTCGAAAACTTGAACGATTTTACTGACCCATTCGTCGCCGAAGGCATTCGGAAATGCTTCGTAAACGGCGCGCTGACGGCCGGATGGGAGGGTGCCGGCTTCATCTGCCAAGCGCGTAGGATCGGCAGAAAGCAATAGATCGGAAAGTCGAACGGCGGAAGGATCGAGTTCAAGGGCTCTCGACGAACTGATAACTTCATCACGCGCAGCGACGAGTTGCAGGGCTTGGCCAAGCTGCACGCGGGCGGCCTTTTTTGCACCTTCGTCGATGTCGTTGAGAAGACGTTTGAGCGAGTCAGTGTCGTTTTCGAAGGCACCGATGTCCGCGGCGATCGCTTCCAAGGCGCGAATCATGCCTTTGATGTCGCGAGCGGCTTCGAAATCGGCAACCAAAGCCTCTGCTGGACTGCGGTCACCTACGCGGAGAACAATCGCTTCGGTACGCTTTTGGGGAACTGCTGCAAGACGGCTTTCCCGAAGAATTTTTTTGGTGGAATCCCACCATTTTTTGAAGCCGGCTTCAGCAATCACGGTGCCGGAAAGTTCTTTTTCCAAGGCGTCGCCGGTCATGCTCCCGCCGTGGCTTTCAAGGAGATGAACGATCAACTTGAGCGGATCAGTTTTGACTAGAGCGCGGAGTTCTTCGATTTGCTCGATTTTTTTAGCGCGGAAATCTTCGGCGGCGATCCACTCGGTTTTTTGGAAGGCGAATTGCAGTTCCATTGCTTGTCCCGCCGATTTTTCGAAGTCGATGGTGACTTTTTTAGCCGGAAGATCCCAGTCGATCACCTTACCGGCGCCGAAGGATTTGTGAATACAAAAGTTTCCGGGAGCCAATTGAGAAAGGCGCTCGCCGACAGGATTAGGAATGCGACCGGCCTCAACCAGTTTCGCCACATCAGGATGCATGCCAAAGAAGATGGGAAGCCGACTCTGAAAACGCAAGGTATTCCCTTGAGAAATCTGTCGGACGTTTCGCTCGGTGCGTGCAAGCACTGTCTGATTCACAAAAGCCCGAAAACAGCATTGGCATCAAGCTGTGGGAAGTGGCTTGGAATTGCGTTTTATCGTCTGGGAACGATCATGAAGCCCTTCCGGGAACTTCCCTTACCGCTGGCGATAAATCTCGTTAGACTCGAAAGTTCAAACTTTCTAAGAGCTTGAGTTGGCGGAGGGGGTGGGATTCGAACCCACGGAACCTTGCGGCTCTCCAGTTTTCAAGACTGGCGCAATCGACCACTCTACCACCCCTCCGGTGTATCAAGTCGGGAAAACTATGTCAGCGCGTTGCTTGGGTTTCAAGTAAAACTCTCAGCAGCTGACAATCCCGCCCCAGAAATTGGAAATCTAGATTTTTGAGAAAGTGTTTTGGCTGCTTCCGCTGGATTTTGCGATGTGCCAAGCCCGGGGTAGATTGCGGAATTGGCTCAGGGAGTTAACGAAGGAATCCCGACGGCCGGGTCGGTGTCGGCGCTGTAGTCGACACCCGTGAGGCCGAAGCCGAAAAGCCGCAGAAAGCTGGATTGGTAGCCTTGGAAATCGCCGAGTTGGTGGAAATTTTCGGTGTCCACTTGCTGCCAATGTTGAGCGACAAGTTGTTGGACTTTTGGGGTCATTTCCCAGTCGTCGATCCGAATGCGGCCAGCTTCGTCAGGCTGCGGCGACCCATTGTAAAGTCGCTCGCGAAGCAAGCGATCCATTTGTTCGATGGTGTCTTCGTGAGTGCCGTGAGCTTTCATCACCTTGTAGAGCAACGAAATGTAGAGTGGGACGACCGGAATGGCGGAGCTCGCTTGGGTGACGAGTGCTTTGTTGACTGAGACCCAAGCTTTGCCGTGGAGTGGAGCAAGTTTGATATCGAGTTCGCGTTGGACGCGTTCGAGGTCTTCTTTGGCGCGGCCGATGCTGCCATTTTTATAAATCGGCCATGTGACTTCAGGTCCGATGTACGAGTAAGCGACGGTTTGAACTCCTGCGGCGAGGACTCCGGCTTCGAGAAGGGCATCCGTCCACATTTCCCAATCTTCGCCACCCATGACGGCGATGGTCTGCTGGATGTCATCCCCTTCGGTGGGCTCGATGGTAATTTCGTTGACGACGCCAGTGCTGGTGTTGAGATTTTTGTTGGTGTAGCTCTCGCCGATTGGCTTGAGCACGGATTTGAAAACTTCGCCGCTTTTCGGATCGCTGCGGCGGGGTGAGGCGAGGCTGTAAATCACCAGATCGACTTGGCCGAGGTCCGCCTTGACCGCGGCGATGACGTCATTTTTGACTTCGTCGGAAAACGCGTCGCCATTGAACGAGCGGGCGTAGAGACCCGCGGCGGCAGCTTCGAGTTCGAAAGCGCGGGTATTATACCAACCGGCGGTGGCGCTGCGCTCAGCTTCACCGGGACGTTCAAAAAAGACCCCGATGGTTGCGGCATTGGCACCGAAGGCGGCGGCGATTCGCGAGGACAATCCGTATCCGGTGGACGAGCCGATAACCAAGACCCGCTTGGGGCCGTTTTCAATCAGACCGGCGCTTTTGACCACGGCGATTTGCTCGGCGACGTGCTTGGCGCAGCCTTCCGGATGGGCGGTGGTACAGATGAAACCTCGGATTTTCGGTGCAATGATCATGTGCAGGGGAAGCTATCGCGACCGACGGGGGTGGCAACTGTTTTTGCGGGGGGCGGCGTGGCTCGCCCTACCGCGATCTCCGTGGTGCAACTGAGTCTTGCGGGACGCGCCTTCTGCGGCTATCTGCATTTATGCCTTTGCTCCTTGGTGTCAACATTGACCACATCGCGACCCTGCGCCAAGCGCGCTATGCTCTGACGCCAGACTCGCCGAATGCCGAACCTTGTCCGGTCCAAGCGGGCCATGACGCCCTCGCCGGTGGCGCGGACTCGCTGACGATCCATGTCCGCGGTGATCGCCGTCACATGCAAGATGCCGATGCCTACCGCATCCGAGCTGAAGTACCGTTGCCATTGAATCTCGAAATGGGTGTCACCGAGGAAATGCTTGGGCTCGCGCTGAAGTTAAAGCCTGAGTTCGTTTGTTTGGTGCCGGAAAATCGGATGGAACTCACCACCGAGGGTGGCCTCGACGTGCTCGCTAATTTTGACAAGACCCGTACGTTCATCTCCCAGCTGCAAGATGCGGGCATTCGAGTAAGTCTATTTATTGATCCCGATCCCCAACAGGTTGAAGCGGCTGCCGCTGCCTGCGCGGACATGATTGAGCTCCACACGGGGGCTTTTGCCAATGCGACTGGCGGGGCAGTGCAGACTGAGTTGGCACGTCTTATTGCCGCCGCGCAGCAAGGCCACCCGCACTTGCAAGTGAATGCTGGACACGGCATCCATTGTGAAAATCTTCACCAGATTTTGAGGATTCCACATCTCGCGGAGCTCAATATCGGTCACAGCATCATTGCCCGTTCGACGCGGGTGGGTTTAGTTGCCGCAGTTCAAGAAATCAAAGCGCTGATGGCGAATTACCCGGCCTAAATATGCGGATTTTCGGAATTGGCATCGACGTGGTTGAGGTGGACCGGATCGCGGCGGCGATCGCACGGCACGGTGAGTTGTTTCTCGGTAAACTGTTTACCTCCCAGGAGCGCGAGTATTGTGAGAGTCATCGGCAAGCGGCACTTCATTATGCGGCCCGCTTTGCGGCAAAAGAGGCAGTGTCAAAAGCGCTAGGCACGGGCATCGGCGGACAAGCGGGCTGGTTAGATCTCGAAATTACTCGCGATTCCTTCGGGGCTCCCAAGCTGCTGTTGCATGCCGCTGCCGCTGAATTCGCCGGTCATCATGGAATTACTCAAATCCAAATTAGCCTCACTCACGCTCGTGAATATGCCGCCGCAAATGCACTCGCTATTGTCGACTGACTTTCCCAAAATTTAAAGTTCTATGATCCGCCCCCGCCGTAACCGTCGCACCCCCGCCATCCGTTCGATGCTGCGTGAAACTTCGCTGAGTCCCGCAGATTTCATTTTGCCACTTTTTTTTCATCAAGACGCGGAAGATACGCCTATCGCCTCAATGCCCGGGGTCACCCGTTGGTCATTGGCTAGCCTCGTTCGTGAGGCAGGTGAAGCCCATGCTTTAGGAATTCCTGCGATCGTGCTTTTCCCGAAAATTGATGAGTCACTCAAGACTTCGCTGGCGGAGGAATCCCATAATGACGAGGGCCTAGTCCCGCGTGCCATTCGCGCACTCAAGGCCGCTTATCCGACGCTCTGCGTCATCACAGACGTCGCGCTGGATCCTTATAATTCCGACGGCCACGATGGCCTCGTTCAACGCAATCCCCAAGGCGCACTGGAAATTCTCAATGATGAAACTGTGGAAATCCTTTGCTGCCAAGCTCTTAGCCATGCCCGCGCCGGCGCTGATATGGTCGCCCCGTCGGACATGATGGACGGCCGAGTCGCCGCAATTCGTGAAGCGCTTGATCGGGAAGGCTTCTCTCAGGTTTCGATTCTCAGTTATACCGCCAAATACGCTTCCGCTTTTTATGGTCCGTTCCGTGGGGCGCTCGACTCTGCACCCAAAGATGGCGATAAAAAAACTTACCAGATGGACCCCGCTAACGCCCGCGAAGCAATCCGTGAGACCCTCCTCGACGAGGCTGAGGGAGCGGACATCTTGATGGTAAAACCGGCAGGTCTTTATCTGGATATCATTGCTAAAGTTCGTGAAGCCAGCACTCTGCCACTTGCAGCCTATCAGGTGAGTGGTGAGTATTTGATGCTCAAGAGCGCAGCCGCTGGTGGTTGGCTTGATGAACAAGCCATCGTTCTTGAGTCTCTGCTTGCGATTAAACGTGCCGGAGCTGACATGATTCTCACCTATTTTGCGAAAGAGGCTTGTGGTTGGCTGAAAGCTTAAAGCTGTCCTGACCGCCTTCATCGCGAGCAAATTCACCGCAGCGGGCGACTTAAAATCACCGCGAAACTCGCTGGTAGATCGCAAAAAATCTGATTAGAGTATTTGAAACTCATGATAAGCGAAGAACCCAATAAGCGCTTTAAAATCGAACCTCAACTCGCAGGACTGGCTTTGTTCTTGGTGTTGATCGGGTGTTTTTTTGTATTGCGGCCGTTCATGACTGCCTTGTTATGGGCGATGATTTTGGCTTATTCGTTGCATCCTTTACAGCGACGTTTCACCCGTTGGTTTCGCGGCTCGCGGACTTTAGCGGCTTGTTTCGTGACCCTCACTTTGGCCGCCGTGTTGGCCGGGCCGATCATTTTAGTCGGTTTCAGCGTTGCCCAAGATGGTAAGGATTTAGCTCAAGCGACGCGCAAATGGTTTCTTGAGGCTCCCGAGCAAGCCCCTTCATGGTTGGCCCAGACCCCTCTGGTGGGTAAGGAGCTGGCGGTCTATTGGGCGAATTTTGCGGAGGATCGCAAACGGTGGATGGAGCAGCTCGATAAGGAAGTAAAAATTCCGCCGCCACGTCCAAAAATCGTTGTCGAGACAGGAGATGAATTGATCGTAACGGATGCGCCGCCGGTGGCTCAAGGGCTTGGCGATGATCCAAATGGGGATGCTGAGAAAACTCAAAATTCGCCGCATGTGGTGGTATTATTAGGTCAGTTTTTGGCATGGGCGCGGACCGGATTAATTTCAGCTGGACTCGCAGTTGGACAAGGGGTCACTCAGGTTTTGTTAAGTGCATTCTTGGCATTCTTTTTGTTACGTGATGCGCCGATACTTTCGATCCGGCTTGAGGTGGCGGTGGCTCGACTGGCGGGTAGTCGGGGTCGGCATTTGATCAAGGTCGCTGGCGACACCGTGCGTGGGGTGATTTATGGAATCCTTGGCACGGCGATTGCCCAAGCGTTGGTTGCGGGTTTGGGGTTTTGGATCGCCGGGCTGCCAGGAGTGGTGCTGCTGTCGGTCCTGACTTTTTTTATGGCGGTCATTCCATTTGGGCCGCCGATGATTTGGCTGCCTGCCTCGCTGTGGTTGTTTGCTCAACACCAACCGGGCTTGGGAATTTTTATGGTCCTGTGGGGACTGCTTGGAATCAGCAGCGTGGATAATTTTTTGCGACCGTATTTGATCAGCCAAGGCAGTAAGATGCCATTTGTGCTGATTTTTTGCGGGGTGATTGGGGGGGCTTTGGCTTTTGGATTGGTAGGAGTATTTTTGGGGCCTACGCTGCTCGCAGTAGGTTTCCGCTTGATTGAAGAATGGTCTTCTGAACCGGCCCATCTGGAATCTAGCACGCTGAGCGATGGCAGTTCGGGATTGCAGGCGGCACGCCACTCTGACACCTAGTTGCATGGCAGTCAGTCCCTCGGTGTTAGGAAAAGTGCTTGAGGTTTACGAGCAGAACTTTCGGCAGCGGGGCGAGCTGGGGGCCTCGATTAGCATCTGGTGGCAAGGGGTCGAACTGCTGACGGCAAGCCATGGTTGGTGTGAGCGCGAGCAGACCCGTGCCTGGACCCGCCAGACTGTGGTGCCTGTTTACTCGGCGACCAAAGTTCCGGCAGCGGCGACGCTTCTGATTGCCTTGGAAAGCCGTGGTTTGAGCGCGGACACTCGGGTATGCGAGGTTTGGCCAAAATTTCCTGTGGCGGCAGCAAGATTTTGCGATCTGCTATCGCACCAATGTGGTCTGGCTGCACTTGATCAACAGGCGGATCTTTTCGAGCACGCTGAAGTGGTGGCTGCGATTGAGGCTCAGTGTCCGGCGTGGAGCTTGGGACAAGGTCATGGCTATCATCCTCGGACTTTTGGTGCACTCACGGATGAGTCGGTTCGTCGCCTTACTGGCCAGACGCTCGGCAGCTATTGGTGGGAAAGTCTCGCGGCTCCGTTAGGCTTGGACTTTTGGATCGGTTTGCCGCAGCGCGAGTGGCCGCGAGTGGCTCGCCTTTATCCGGGGAAGGCGGGCAAGGATGAGCTCAGCGATCCGTTTTACCAACAACTCACCACCGCTGGCAGCTTTAGCCGTCGGGCGTTTTCTTCACCGCAAGGCCTGCATTCGATCCAACAAATGAATGAGCCCCGCGCGTGGTCGGCGGGCTTACCCGCACTCGGTGGGGTGGCGAGTGCCTCCGCGTTGGCGAAATTCTATCAAGCGGCAATCGGCTCAATCGCGAGTCCGCTCTCGCCAGCTGTTCGCCATGCTCTGGCGACGCCGCAGTCATCTGCCGAAGATCGAGTGTTACTCCGGCCGACCACATTTACTTGCGGTGCTCAGCAGGACCCATGCGATGAATCAGGCCGCAAACTGCGGCAACTTTACGGCCCGTCGTTGACTGCCTTCGGCCATCCGGGGGCGGGCGGCAGCCATGGCCTTGGAGATCCGTCGAGTGGGATTTCTTTCGCCTATGTGATGAATCAAATGGATTTAAGTGTGATGCCGGGTCGGAAATGCATGGAGATGGTCGAGATGCTATTTTCCGAGTGTTGAGCTGAGTTCGCTCAGTCCTATTTCTTGACCGACTCGTCACTTGGAATCCATGTTCAGCGCCATGCGTATTCTTACCGGCCTTCAACCCAGTGGTAAACTTCATGTCGGCAATTTTTTCGGTGCGATGGAGCCTGCAGTGCGTCTTCAGCAAGAGGGTGAGGCATTTTATTTTATCGCAGATTACCATGCGATGACGTCCTCTCAAGACCCGGCGGCGTTGCGTGCCAACGTCCGCGAGTTGGCGATCGATTTCCTCGCCTGTGGCCTAGATCCTGCAAAGGCGGTTTTTTTTCGCCAAAGCGCGGTGCCGGAAGTCAACGAGCTCGCATGGCTCCTTTCGACCGTCTGTCCGATGGGGCTGCTCGCAAAATGCCATTCTTACAAAGACAAGGTTGCAAACGGTGTTGCTCCTAACCACGCGTTGTTTGCTTATCCGGTACTCATGGCGGCGGATATTTTACTTTACGACTCTAACCAAGTGCCGGTCGGTAAGGATCAAAAACAGCACCTTGAAGTCACCCGTGATCTGGTGGTGAAGTTCAACGAAATCTACGGCGAGGGCAGTCTGGTCCTGCCTGAGCCGATCATCCGTGAAGACACCGCAGTTGTCATCGGGGTGGACGGTCGGAAGATGAGTAAGAGCTATCACAATACTCTGCCTATTTTCGGTGAAGAGAAGCCGCTGAAAAAACAAGTCATGAGAATCACCACGGATTCGACCCCGGTCGATGCCCCCAAAGCGACCAAGGACTCGACGATTTTAGCACTCTACAAACTGTTTGCCAGCTCGGCGGATTATGCCTCGATGGTGGCGGATTACGAGCGGGGTGGGGTAGGGTATGGTGATTTTAAGAAGCGGCTGGCAGATGGATACTGGGATTTTTTTGCACCGATGCGTGCCCGCCGCGCAGAAATTTTAGCGGATCCCGGATTTGTGGATCAGGTGCTTGCAGCGGGAGCGATGCGTGCACGCGAAGAGGCAGGCAAGGTTTTGGCGCGGGTCCGGCGGGCGGTCGGGTTGGTTTGAGGTAATTGAACGCTTGCGTTCCGTGGGGCGCTCAGGGATGGTCCGACTGTCGTGTTTTCTGAGCAGCGTAAGCCCATCTGGCTGATTCCCAATTTGTTGAGCCTAGATGCTCCGCTCGTCGCGGTAGCGTGGCTGTATATGTTCGCCAAAACTTGGCGGATTCAGTATTTACCATGGGTGGCGTACATCTCGCTGGGCTTGGTGGTATGGCTAATTTATGTCACCGATCGGCTACTGGATGCGTCGTTACAAGGTGGTGGTTCAGGGAGGCTTGAGGCGAGGCATGATTTCCATCGTCAGCATCAGCGGATATTCAGCCGGGTTGCGCTTTTTGTTGGGGTTGCGGTGTTGATTTTAGTGATCAAGGGGCTGCCGCTGACGGTTTACAGTTACGCGATGATTGGCGGGATCATGGTTGTGGGATTTTTTGCGCTCTCGGTTTTTTCGACCGCTGATTCTCATGAAATTCCGCACGCTAAAAATATTTTGGCGGGGCTGTCATTTGCTTACGGCACAGCGATGTTAGCACACACCTATACGGGGTTTGAAAAAGACCAGCTGCTTCAATCTCCAGAGCTGATTTGTTTCTCAATTTTGTGCATTTTAAACATTTCAGCGATCGATTTTTGGGAGCATGCGAACCGTTCTTCAGATCCGGAGATTAAAGCAACTGATGAATTGGCGCTCACTTTACCGCTCACTTTATTGGGAGGTGCATCGCTTGTTTTTGCCTTGAAAGACTCGGGTCTTACGACACGGCCATTTTTTTATGCGATTCTGATGGGGGCAGCCTTATTGCAAATCCTCAACCGCAGCCGGGCGCGCTTTCAGATGGATGCTTTGAGGGTTTTGGCGGATGTGGCGCTGCTCGCTCCTCTGGTGGTATTTCTCGCTTCTTCGAAAACTTGATTGGCGCTTGTCGTTCGAATCTTCTTTTTCTAATTGATCAGTTGTTATGCGACTTATTTTCATCGCGACTGGCGAGATTGCGCTGCCGTCGTTCCATCATTTGCTCAAGTGCGGGCCGCGGCCAATCGCGCTTGTCACCCAACCGGATAAGCCAATCGGTCGTCATCAACGATTAACACCGCCGAAAATCAAGGTCGCCGCGCTGGCTGCTGGAATCCCGGTGTTTCAGCCTGAAAAAATTGGTGACATCTGCGAAGAGTTGGCGGCGCTCGCTCCTGAAATTCTAGTGGTGATGGCCTATGGCCAAATTTTGCGGCAGAATATTCTTACCCTCGGCAGCAAGGCGATTATCAATCTTCACGCCTCTCTGTTGCCGCAATATCGGGGGGCTGCCTGCATTCAAGCTGCCATCGCGGCGGGAGATGCTGAAACCGGGATTACTGCGATGCATGTCGTTCGTGAGTTAGATGCTGGTGACATGATCTGGGCGAAGTCGATTGCGATCGCCGCCGATGAAACGGCTGGCAGCCTTCATGACCGTCTGGCAGAATTGGCTCCACAAGTGTTAGCTGAAACCTTAGACAAGCTCGCAACAGGTAGCGCCCCACGAATTCCGCAAGATGCCGCAGCCGCGAGTTATATTTCCAAACTTGAGCGAGATGATGGCCGGCTCGACTGGAACCTCGCTGCGGTGGTTCTTGAGCGCTGCATCCGTGCCTATGATCCTTGGCCCGGCACTTTTACCTTCGCGATCGAGGACGGTCATGCCAAACGTCTGAAAATTTTCCCGCCTGTCACAATTCTCGACCAAGCTCTCGCGGTTGGTCAAATCGATACGACAGACGGCCGATTGGCTATCGGTTGTGGCAGTGGTTCGCTCGGCTTAGAAATCGTCCAAGCGGAAGGTGGCCGGAAAATGTCTGCAGCCGATTACTTACGCGGCCGGAAACCGACAGTTTTTGAGTGAAGCTTGTCGCAATCAAAATCACTCATTTTTCGGATCACGCCTTGCTCAGCGAGTTTGATCAAGCGCAGTTCTCAAAGCTTTTGCCAGTTGGATGACATAAGCGGGCTTGAACACATCAAAGTGACCTCCCGGAACTCGGTAAAGACTGACGGCACCGCAAACCAGATGACGCCAAGCTGCTACGCCGTGAGACTCACCCTCGTCGCTGGCAAAAATGGCAACTGAGCCTCGGTAGCGGCGGAGCTGTGAGGCGGCAGTGAGAGCGTGATAGTAGTCATCAAATCCGGCGACGGATGGCTGGTGATGATTTGGTGGCGCAGGAGCTTGTGCGACCGCAGGTTTGGCTGAGTTTCTAGCGGCTCGGGTCCGCAAGGTGGTCCAGCGTTGCTTGAGGTAATTGAGTCGACCTCGATTTGGAGTGTCCAACCAACGGCGGAAATGAAGCCAACCGCGTTCAAAAATATAGGGTGTATAGACCATCCAAGGCAACCGATCGACCGGATCACTATCAATCAATCCGAGAAACGCGACCGACTGCCCAAGGTCTTGGAGTTGTTGCGCAACTTCCAAGGCAATCAGGCCGCCTAACGAGTAGGCTCCCAAAAAGTAAGGTCCCTCGGGTTGCAACGAGCGGATCTCTTCAATGTAATGTTCTGCCATACTTTTCACCGAAGTATGGCGTGTGGCCTTGCCGTCTAGCCCGACTGCCTGAATGCCGTAAACGGGTTGGTCCGCGTCGATCCGCTTTGCCAATTCGACGAACACATAGACATCGCCCCCCCAGCCATGGATGAAAAAGAGGGGTGATTTTGAGCCTAGCGGGTGAAGTGGCACCAGTGAACTCCACCGCGGTAACCACTTTTCGGTGGTGAGTCGGAGGGCTAGCGATGCAACCGTCGGTGATTGCAAAATCGCGGCGATGGGGAGTTGGATATGCACGAGTTTTTCGATCTCAGCAGCCAATTGTGCGGCTAACAACGAGTGCCCGCCGAGTTCGATGAAATGATCATTTCGGTCAATCGCCTGATGGCGAAACAAGCGTTGCCAAATTCGAATTAACTCAAACTCCAGAAGATCTTGTGGCTGATGGCGAGTTGCGGCTACTGCTGCAGGGGCGTTGCTGAGAGCGGGTAAACGGTGGCGGTCCAGTTTGCCGTTAGCCATGAGTGGCAAATGATCCAAAATGATAAACACCGTTGGAGTCATGTAGTCGGGTAGTAGCTGGCGGAGATGCCTGCGCATCTTAGCTGTGGAGCAGTGCCGATTTTGAGTGAGAACTACATAGCCGACCAGCGTGCCATTGGTGGGCAGTTCCTGTTGCCAAACTACGACGGCTTCGCGAATCCCTGGACAAGTGCGAAGTGCCACTTCGATTTCTCCCAGCTCGACTCTGAAGCCGCGGATTTTTACTTGGTTGTCAATTCTCCCTAGAAATTCGAGATTGCCGTCAGATCGCTGTCGCACGCGATCTCCTGTACGGTAAATTCGTGCGCCTGTCTCTGTGCTGAACGGATCAGGGATGAAGCGCTCGGCGGTGAGTTGGGGGCGTTTGAGGTAGCCACAAGCAAGGCCGTCGCCACCAGTATACAATTCGCCGATTTCGCCCAGGGTCACCGGTTGTAAGTCGGGATTGAGGATATAGGCGCGGGTATTAGCGATCGGACGACCGATCGGGACGCTTGGGCTCAGTGCCTTTTCGTCACTTACGGTATAACAGCAAGTAAAGGTGGTGTTTTCGGTTGGCCCGTAGCCATTGATGAGGCGGCAGTCGGGTAATGCGCGATGAGCTTTGGTGACGCGTTGTGGGCAAAGCACGTCACCGCCAACTAACAATTGCCGCAAGTTTTTTAGCGCTTCGAGCTCTTCGTCCACCATCAGGTGAAATAAGCCAGCAGTGAGCCACAGGGTGGTGATTCGATACTGGCGGATCGCCCTGCCGATCTCCGAGAGTGAATGTTGGGTTGGTGGTAAAATGACGACTCGTCCGCCGTTGAGCAGCGCCCCCCAGATCTCGAAGGTCGAGGCGTCGAATGACAATGGAGAGTGGTGCATGAGAATTTCCTCAGAGCTCAGCGAGACGTAGTCCGTGCCTTTGACCAGTCGCACGACTCCACGATGTGGAACGACGACGCCTTTAGGCTGGCCGGTGGAGCCGGAAGTATAGCTGACGTAAGCGGGATCTTGTGGGCGAATCGAATCGGCGATAAAAATGGCGTCAGCAGCCGTTGAGATCGACAATTCTTCAATCGCTAACACGGTGACCAGCCCGATGAAATTTTCTGCGGTTTTCCGGCGGGTCAGCAGGAGTTTGGGTTGCGCATCCTTGATCAAAAATTGGAGTCGTTCGGGGGGTAGGTTTTCTTCTAAAGCCCAGTAAGTGGCACCGGCTTTCAGGATTCCAAGTAGGCTGATGATTCGCTCCAGGGAACGCTCCAAGCTGAGTCCGACCAAGTCGTTTGGCTTCACTCCGAAACTGCGCAAGTGCGCAGCGAGGTGATCTGAGCGCCGGTTCAATTCGCGATAAGTGAGTTGTTCGCACCTAAATTCGAGGGCAATCGCGTCGGGTCTTTGGGCTGCCTCTAGCTCAAACAGTTGATGGATGCATTTGTCGCGCGGGTAATCCCGAGTCGTCTGGTTCCATGACTCGATTGAGGGGTGACGTGTATCATCGCTCAGCGGAGGTGAAGAGGTTTGAGTCGCTGGGTTACTCGTCATTATAGTGTTAGGAATGACTCCGCTCATGAATTTGGCGAGTGATGGAAGGGCCTCTTAGGTTGAGGCTTTGGTTATCGAAATGCGTGGCAATTCGGGGTTTTTGAATTCGTTGCCAAAGTATTTCAAGGTCTCAGTGACCGGGCAGTTTGAATAATTGATAAGCGGTGGGGTGGGGGGAGACGCGTCGGGAGCATGGTTTTTTTTGGGGGGGCGTTGTTCCCTCAGGGATTGTAGTACTCTGGAAGGTACTGTGGCTGGCCGACTTGTCATCGAATGGTATCAATCAACGCTATTTCAACAGTATGTAGTACGCGAATTTCGTGCGCTGTGTCAAATCAAAAGCTGAAGGCTCATCCGGCCCCTCAGGGTAATTGGCTGGCCAGTGGCAATACGCTGTGGGCTGGCTGAGTAGGCAGACGGCTTCGGCGCGGTGTTCGATCTAGCATCACAGAGAGACAGGTCTTTTGCCATGACACATGACAAAGTGACAGACCTTTTGTCCAAGCTGATCGACGAAGCGCTCTAGCCTAAAAATTGCCGGACGTGGGTGAAGTTCTTCTGTTCGACGTGGGCTTGGTCGTTCTTATGCAGGTGCGCGAGCGGGTCCATGCGACACTGCGCATGCGTTAGGGGAGGTAGGTTTCGCCGCTGCATGGGCAGCGCTGCCAACAGCGCTTCAAATAGGGCTCTTTGCTCGTGTGACTCATGATCCCAGATCGTGATTTTATCCCGGTGTCATTCTACTTGGCGCAATGCGTGCGCCTTATTGTATCGCGACTTGAGGCTTGACGACTGGAGGGCTTGTTGCAAGCCTTTGGCCTCTGGCGTATAGTTTTCAACTATTTGTCGGTAGCCGAGCACCTTCGTGAAGCGAAATTTTATTTCAAATTTGAAGGTTCGGAATCTTTTTGCACTCCGATTTGCTCACTTTTATGGACTGGACTTCTCCTCTTTGGTACACTTCTTACATCATCGTTTTGATCGGTCTTGCGGGTTATGGTTCGCATCGGTTGACGATTGTTTTCTTGTACCTCAAGCACTCGCGCAAGCATCCTGAACCCAAGGCTTTGTTCCAAGAATTACCCTTGGTGACCATCCAGCTTCCGGTTTTCAATGAAATGTATGTGGTTGATCGTTTGCTAGCAGCCGTTTCAGCCCTAGATTACCCACAAAATAAGATGCAAATTCAGCTCTTGGATGATTCGACTGATGAAACGGTCGATATCTGCCGGGCAGGGATTGAAAATTTGAAAGCCCGTGGTTTCGATGCGGAACATATTCATCGGATTGATCGAACCGGGTACAAAGCAGGAGCGCTTGAAAATGGCACCCACAGTGCGAAAGGGGAGTATCTGTTGATTTTAGACGCCGATTTCGTGCCAAATCCAGATTTGTTGCAAAAAACTATCCACTATTTCTCCGATGAAAAAATTGGGATGATTCAGACCCGTTGGGGCCACCTTAATCGAACCTTCAATGTATTGACCCGGATTCAGGCGATGTTTCTTGATGGTCACTTAGAGCTGGAGCAAACCGCTCGCAATCGTTCTGGCCGATTTTTTACCTTCAACGGCACAGGTGGTATCTGGCGGAAGTCTTGCATCGCAGATGCGGGTGGTTGGGAACATGACACACTCACCGAAGATATGGATCTCAGTTACCGCGCGCAACTCAAAGGCTGGCGCTTCATTTTCCTCAATGATGTAGAAACTCCTGCTGAACTTCCCGTCGATATGGATGGTTTTAAGAGTCAGCAACATCGCTGGACCAAAGGTTCAATTCAAGTTTGTAAGAAGGTTTTGCCGGCAATTTGGAAAAGCGATGTACCGCTGTTTATTAAAATGGAGGCCACCGCACACCTGACTTCCAATTTTGCTTACCTATTGTTAATTTGCCTTTGTTTTTTGATCTATCCCAACCAGCAGGTGCAACCCGATTTTGGTAAATTGACGACTTATATTGTCAACGTTCCGATCTTTTTCTTCGCGTCGGTTTCAGTGGTGGTATTTTATTTGGTGGCGCAAAAGGCTTTGCGCCCCGGTACGTGGTGGCGGGAAATTCCTTACTTGCCCCTGTTGCTTGCACTTGGCATTGGGATGTCGATCAGCAATGCGAAGGCGGTGATTGAGGCACTTTGCAACCATGAAACGGCATTCATCCGCACTCCCAAATATGGTATTGGCCAAGTGAAGCGTCAGGATTGGAAGAAAAGCAGCTACAAGGCAATGAAAACGCTGACCCCGTTTATCGAGTTGCTGTTCGGTTTCTTTTTCCTCTTCGTGGTGGTTGAAGCAGCGATGAAAGCAAATTGGTCTTCGGCAATTCTTCTGCTTCCATTCCCTGTTGGTTTCTTCTATACGTCGCTCTCATCACTTGTTCGATTGTTGCCATCCAGTTCGGAGGTAATGACTCCAAAGAGTGTGAATTCGCAAATTCCATGATCCACTGATGAGCCAACTTCTCAAGCCACGTTTGCTATTTCTGGCATCGCTCAGTCTTTTGACGGCGCTTGGGCTCTCGAGTTGTGGCTCAGAATCGTTTTCATTTGGTGGTGATACCCGTAACAAAATGATTGTGAGTGTCCGCGATCAGAAAATGCTGCTGATTCATGATGGCGCTCCAATCAAATCCTATAAAATCTCTACGTCCAAATTTGGTGTCGGCGATCTTCCTGGGAGTAACTGTACTCCCCTTGGTCGATTGCAGGTCGCTAAAAAAATTGGCGATAACGCCCCGATTGGGTCGGTTTTTAAAACGCGGCGTCGTACCGGTGAAGTCATTCTGCCAAACGCTCCGGGTCGTGATCCGGTAGTGACTCGGATCATGTGGTTGGCTGGTACTGAGTCCCGCAATCAAAATACTTTTCGAAGAACGATTTACATCCACGGCACCCCCGAGGAATGTCGCTTAGGCTCACCAGCTTCCTATGGCTGCATCCGCATGGGGAGTCGTGACATCGCGGATCTTTATAATCGGATTGACACCGGTGCTGACGTGATCGTGATTCGTGGCTCAATTCAAGCGAAGAAAGAGGAATCTTCTTCCGTTGCTCTTGAAAAAACCGGTGGCAACCCTCACAGCTGAGAAACTCTAAAACACGAGCTTGACAGCTACAGCCAAATTCCTATCTTCCCGCGCTCGCCTCTAAGCGATTCATTTTTTACAATACGACCATGGCCAATCATAAATCTTCAATCAAGCGTGCACGTCAAACTGTCGTCCGGACCGAGCGCAATCGCGCTGAAAAAAGCCGGATGAAGACGCTTCGCAAGAAAGCCCTCAGCGCGATTGCTTCGGGTGACAAAAGTGCAGCAGCTGCTGCCAGCTCAGCATTTTCATCAGTAGTGGATAAAGCCGCAAAACGTAATTTGATTCACCCGAATAAAGCGGCTAATCTGAAGAGCAAGACGGCCAAAGCTTTTGCTGCGATTGCTTGATTCGCTTGTCAGCCGGTTTCACTTTCACCAACGAAACAAGCGGACCGGTTCACCGGTGCCGCTTTTTTTATCGCCTGCCATGTCCGAAACACCTCCACCTAACCGCGCAGCCGCTGCTGCGAAAATCGCAGCCAACCCGTCAGGTTATAAAGTCTGTGAGGGCTGTGATTCGATCGTCGGCAGTGGTGCAGCTCTTTGTCCAAACTGCCACAGTTACCGTTTTGACTCGACGCCGGAGCGAGTGATTTTCCAAGCGAAACTTCTTGGCTCACGTGAGCAAACCTCGGTCACCGCCGATGATTTGGGCTGACGCTGAAATCAAATATTTAGGATGAGCGCAGCGATTGGGTTTAAGGAATGGCAAGTGGTTTGCGACGCCTTAGCATCAGGTCGTCAATCAATTTTGTTGCGTAAAGGTGGGATTCATGAGGGCCGCCAAGGATTTTCCTTTATGCATTCGGATTTTTTTATGTTTCCCACGCGTTTTCATGCACAGGCAGATCATGTGCGTGAAGGTGAAATGAAAATGATGCCCGAGTGGCAACCGGGCGAGATGATTTGTATCACGCATCATGCCGAAGCGCGTTGGGCGATTACTTTGACCGATTGGCAAAAGGTTGCTGCCCTCGCGCCGATGCATATTTATTCAGAGCAAACCATTCGCGATCGTTTCTGCTGGCAAGGCAAAGGGATGGCGGCCAGCAGGATTCATCTCGCATTGATTCGAGTCCGTGAATTGGCAAGTCCATGGGAGTTTCCTTATGAATCCAAATACGGTGGCTGCCGGACATGGCTTGATCTCCCCGAACCGCCACCCGCTTGGCGAGAATCGGCGCGGCCAGTGCTTGATGATTCAGAGTTCGACGCTTTGTTTAGCTCGTCAAAAACTTTTGGTGATTCCTGATAAACTCACTTTACCACTTCTGCGATTGCCTTATCGACTGCGCGGGTAAGTTCCTCGCTTTCTGGTTTCGTGGTAGGCTCGAATCGGGCGATTGCTTTGCCATCCTTGCCGATAAGAAATTTTCCGAAATTCCAGCGCACATCACCGGGAAAGGCTCCATCCTTACCCGTAAGTGCAGCATACAGCGGGTGCTGTTTTTCACCTTTCACGCTGATCTTGTTCATCACTGGAAAAGTCACGTCATACTCGGCTTTACAAAATTTTTGAATCTCCTCAATGCTGCCAGGCTCTTGGCCGCCGAAGTCATTACAGGGAAATCCTAGGATAATGAAATTTTCATCCTTGTGCTTCTTATACAGCGCTTCGAGAGCTTGATACTGCGGAGTGAGCCCACATTTTGAAGCGAGGTTGACGAGCAGTAGCACCTTGCCTTTGTAGGCATTGAGTGATGTTTCCTGGTTTGCAGCATCACGAAACGGAATTTTAGTGAGATCGGCAGCGAAAATACTGCTTACCATCACACACGCGGGTATCAAAATTTGAAATAACATCCCTCTGGTATAGCACGAAATCGCAGCGGCGCAAAAAATTTGAAACAAAAATACAGGGATGGTACAAATCATGTCTTTTTGTGAGGGGAAGGCAGGAATCAATCCTGCGCTTGCTTCACTCTTCGAGCCAAGGCCCCAAGGCTTCTTCCAGATCTTCGTTGCGCTTCACGTTAAACGATTCGCCCGCTGCAACGGTGATCCGCCGACCCGCGCTGTTTTGAAAATGGATTAGAACCGGAATTGTTCCGGGGTGTTCGGTAAGCGCCAACTTAATTTCGATGAGGTCGCGCTCGCTGTGGCGTGTGGTCCACAGCATCAGTTCGAGCGGGCCATTGCTATTTGTCGCAGTTCGTTTGGGTTTGAGTTCGGCTAGTTCATTGCCGGTGATTCGGCGGCCACCCGTGCGGTCGTCCACTTGAATGTTGCCTTTAAGCTTGATGATTTTTCCTGGCTCTAGCAGTCCGGCGTCGCGCGCTGGGACGAAAGTTTCACCCCAAAGCATGATTTCGCAGCTACCGGTAAAGTCTTCGAGGACTAAGACGCCGAAGGGCTTGCCGGTCTTGGTGGTTTTTGCATCTAATGAACGCACCATTCCTGCGAAGGGAAAGCGTTCGCGAGGGTTGGTGAGATCGAGATCGTCGATCAGTCCGAGGCGACGGTATTTGTTGGAGTCGATGACGTTGCGAAATTTGTCGAGCGGGTGACCAGTGACATAGAAACCGAGTAGTTCTTTTTCGTGTGCGAGGCGCTCGTCTTTGCTCCATTCCTCGACGCTTGGTTCCAAACGTTTAGATTGGGTTTTAGCTGCGGGCGCGGTAAAGGCCATCGAATCAAACATCGAAACTTGGCCGGATGCGCGGTCGCGTTGAGCCGAGGAGGCCGAGGCCACGACTTGCTCAAGCCGGGCAAACATCCCCGAGCGTGTTTCGCGAGTCCAATCAAGCGCTCCGGCTTTCGCGAGATTTTCGAGAATCCGTTTGTTAACGACCTTCGAGTCAAGTCGAGAAGCGAAATCTTCCAGGTTGCTAAACTTGCCATTTTGATCGCGGTCTTTGATGGCGATTGCCATGGCTCCTTCCCCACAATTTTTGATCGCGGCGAGACCGTAGCGCACGCCTTTTGCACCATTGAGGGTGGTTTCCGGGGCAAAGCGAAGTTGCGAGGCGTTGAGGTCAGGTGGCAGAATTTCGATCCCCATTCGGTGACATTCGGAAACGAAAACGCCGATTTTGTCGGTGTTGTGAATTTCGTTAGATAGCAGAGCTGCCATGAACTCGACGGTGTGGTTGGCCTTGAGGTAAGCCGTCCAGTAGGAAATATGGCCGTAGCAGGCAGAATGGGATTTGTTAAATCCGTAGCCTGCAAACATCGCGATCTTATCGAAAATTTGGTCGGCTAGTTTTTTGCCGATGTTGTTGGTTTGCTCGGCACCGGCTACAAATTTTGCCCTTTGTTTCTCCATTTCCACAGGATCTTTTTTCCCCATTGCACGGCGGAGAAGGTCGGCCCCACCCAGAGAATAGCCCGCTAATAATTTGGCGGCGTTCTGAACTTGCTCCTGATAGATCATAACTCCGAAGGTGTCACCGCAAACTTGCTCGAGCAGCGGGTGCTCATACATGGCGCGGGTGCGGCCTTTTTTGACATCGAGCATTTGGTCGATAAATTGCATCGCTCCTGGCCGATAGACGGCAAGTAAGTCGATGATATCATCAATTTTTTCGATTGCATATTTGCGGCAAGTCTCGACCATGCCGCCGGATTCTAATTGGAATACTCCCATGGTCTCACCGCGGTTGAGGAGCTCAAAAGTTTTCCAATCCTCGAGCGATACCGTCTCGATCGCGAAGTCTGGCGTGTGTTTTCGAATGTGCTGAACCGCTTCCTGAATGACAGTAAGGTTTTTTAAACCGAGGAAATCCATTTTGAGCAAGCCGACATCGGTGATCGCCTTCATGTCGTATTGGGTGACGACTTCCCCTTCGTTGCCGCGGGTGAGTGGAACGTGCTCGTCAAGTGGCCGGTCACCGATCACCACCCCGGCGGCATGCACGCCGACGTTGCGCGCGAGACCTTCTAGTTTGGTCGCGTAGCTCCAAAGCTGCTGATAGGTGGTACTGCTTTCGATGAGTTCCTTCAGCTCGGGTTTAGATTCATATTCATCCTTGAGTTTGATGTCGGGTTTAGCCTCGATCATTTTGGCAATACGGTCACCCTCGCCGTAAGAAATTCCCATCACTCGGCAGACATCTCGTAACACGCTTTTTGCGCCTAATTTACCATACGTGATGATGTGAGAAACACTGCGCTCACCGTATTTTTGACGGACGTAGGCGATCACTTCAACCCGGCGACTCTGGCAGAAGTCGATATCGACGTCGGGCGGGCTGACCCGTTCCGGGTTGAGAAATCGTTCGAACAGCAGGCCGAATCGCATCGGGCAAATGTCAGTGATGCCCATGGCATAAGATGCTAACGAGCCTGCCGCCGAACCCCGACCAGGACCGACCGGAATGTCATTGTCGCGTGCCCACTGAATAAAATCAGCAGTGATTAGGAAATAAGAGGCAAATCCTAACTTGTTGATGGTATCGACTTCATACTTCAGTCGATTCGCAATTTCTGCGCTGGCGGCTTTTTCTTCGCCGTAGCGTTTGATGAGTCCGTCTTGGCAGACCTTCATCAGATATTCCTCACGCGGACTGCCGTCAGGCGTACCAAACTGTGGGTACTTTTCTGAGCTGGTCGAGTCGAGCTTGATGCTTACGTTACAACGCTCCGCGATTTCTAAGGTGGCGTCACAGGCTCCGGGTATGTCGGCGAAAATTTCGCGCATTTGCTCGGCGGTCTTGAAATACACTTCCGGGGTGTAATGCATCCGGTTTTCGTCGATGACTAAATGCCCAGTGCCGATGCAGATCATCACGTCGTGCGCTTCGTGATCATATTTGTTGAGGAAATGAACATCGTTTGCGGCGACGACTTTGAGGTCCATTTCTCGTGCGAACTTGAGTAGGGAAGGGGTGACTAAGCGCTGTGGCTCGAGGCCGTGATTGTGGATCTCGACGTAAGTGTTTTCCTTGCCGTAAATCTCAACGATCTCGACGAGTGTTTCACGAGCTTTGTCTTCGTCACCAGCGCGCAGCCATTCGTTGACCGGACCTGAAATACAGCCGGTGAGGCAAATGATACCTTTGGCATACTGGCGCAGTGTTTCGCGATCGACGCGAGGCTTACCGTAGTACAACCCTTCGAGGTTGCCTTTAGAAACAAGTTTGCTGAGATTCTGCCAACCCTCGTTATTTTCTGCGAGAAGCGTCAGGTGAGTCGCCCGTTTGCGACCGACGACTTCGCGTTTGTCCTCCATTGATCCCGGGGCCAGATAAATTTCGCAGCCGAGAATCGGTTTTACCCCGGCTTTGTGGCAATCTTGGTAAAATTTGATCGCGCCATAGAGATTGCCATGGTCGGTCATTGCGACGGCTGGCATCCCGAGTTCTTTGGCACGTTTGGCCAAATCCTTGGTGCGGATCATGCCGTCAAGCAGGGAAAACTCGGTATGCAGGTGAAGGTGGACGAAGGAATCAGACATCGGGCGGCGAGACCTTAGCGTCCTGGCGGCTGAGGGCAAGCGGCGGCTCGGTGGATGGTCATAAACCCAGCGTTCGGCGAGCGGTACGGCAAATTATTTTTTCTGTAATTTGATGGTCTTTAGTGGTTTAGCTGATTTTCCAAGATAGGCGGCGTATCCTGGAGTTTATCAGATGAGCATTGAGCGATCTGTTTGATGCAAGGCAAACTGCGGGATTGGACTTGATCGTTCGGTCTGTTTTGTCGCGTAGTGCCTCGGACATGAAAAAAATCAGTGATCATTCTCAACAATCTTTACACGATCTCAGCTTTGCTGAATTGGTCGAGGTATTGGCTAACGACGGAGTGATTCTGCATCATGCGAAGGTTTTGTGGCGGGCAATTCATCGTGAGGGTGAGCAAGATCTTGCTAGACTAGCGTTTTTGCCGCCGCTGAAACGTTGGGTCACTGAATTTGTTGGAATCGATAAAGCTTTTTTTCTCGAAGCTCCGGAAGTGGTCTCTGAAATTCATAGTACCGATGGACTGACCCGCAAATTTCTCCTGCGCTTGCGCGACGGGCAGACGATCGAGACGGTTTTGATGGGGTATGCGGGTCGGCAGACGGTTTGTGTGAGCACTCAGGCTGGCTGTGCCATGGGTTGTGTTTTTTGTGCCACGGGTCAAATGGGTTTTGTTCGTCATCTGCGACCAGGTGAAATTGTCGCCCAAGTGCTTCATGCGCGGCGTATCTTGAAGACGATTGATCCAAAAAAACGTCTTCGAAATATGGTGCTTATGGGAATGGGAGAACCCCTCCATAATTACGACTCGGTGATGCTCGCCTTGGAAACGATTTCAGATGTGCGCGGCTCAGGCATCGGACCCACGAAAATTTCAATCAGCACGGTGGGAGTCGTGCCGAGTATTTTGCGGCTGGCGGAGGAACAACGACCTTATCGCTTAGCTGTTAGTTTGCATGGTTCGACTGAAGCAGAGCGTGCAGCATTAGTCCCAGCAAGCAAGCGGTGGTCGCTCGCGATGTTAATCGAGGCGTGCCGAAAATACGCCGAGATCACTGGCAAGCGGATTTTTTTTGAATGGACTTTGATCGCGGGTAAAAATGATTCACCTGAAACCGCTGGGCGTTTGGTTGAGCTGCTGCGTGGGATCGATGCACACATAAATTTGATTCCCTTGAATCCTACCGGCGGTTTTGCAGGAACTCAAAGCGAGTCGGGTCATGAGTTTCAAAAAATTCTAATTGAGGGTGGTTTTCCTTGTACCTTCCGGCAGCGCCGAGGGATTGATGTGGCGGCAGGCTGTGGGATGTTGAAGGCAGAGAAGCGGGTGAGAACCGCTTAATTTAGAGTATTTGGTCACCTGTGACAAGAACGTCACAGGTGACCTCTTGAGGAAGGGCGGCGTGCTGGAGAATGCTGCGGCTCATTTGAGTCCCATGATTTTTCCCCGATTGCTTACCGCTCAATTTTCGCAGTTATGCACTGCGGGAGTGAGCGTGTTATCTCTATACTTTGGGATTTCGGTATCGTCATTTGCTGCTCAAGAAATTTCGAGCTTTTACATCCGTGAATACCGAATCGAGGGCGCGCGGCGCTTGAAAAATTTGGAAATTGAGGAGGCTGTCTATCCATTTCTTGGACCTGCCAGAACAGCGGACGATGTCGAGCAAGCACGGGCGGCAGTGGAAAAAGTCTATCATGATAAAGGTTTTGAGACGCTATCCGTCTCGATTCCATCTCAAGACCCACGGCTTGGGGTGATTCGTCTCGCGGTGATTGAGGGTAAGGTGGGACGCTTGCGGGTGAATGGTGCACGGTTTTTTCTGCCTAGCAAAATCAAGAGCGAGATTCCCTCATTGGCGGAAGGGAACGTTCCGAACATGAATCGGGTGAAGCTGGAAATTATTGGGCTCAATCGATTAGCCGATCGTAAAGTGACGCCGGTACTTCGGCAAGGAATCGAGCCGGGAACGGTCGATATCGATCTTAATGTGGAGGACAAATCGCCGCTGCACGGCTCCTTAGAACTGAATAACCGCTATAGTTCAAACACCACCTCATTGCGGCTTAATGGCGCAATCAGTGAGAGTAATCTTTTTCAAAAAGGCCACAGCGGCGGACTAAGTTTCCAACTTGCTCCAGAGAACACGGACGACGCTTTGGTGTTTTCCGGCTACTACCTCGCCCGGGTCTCGAACGGTATGAGTTTGATGGTTCAAGCCACGAAACAAAACAGCAATGTTTCTACGCTCGGCGGCGGAGCCGTAGGGGGGCGCGGAGAAATTGTCGGCCTCCGTTCACTCTTTGAATTACCAATAAATACAAAATTTTATCAAAATTTTAGTCTCGGTATCGATTATAAAAATTTTGCAGAGGATATCGTAATTGGGAAAAATACGATCTCTTCGCCGATCGAGTATTATCCGATCAGCGCCAATTATGGGGCTAACTGGATCGCAAAAAATGGATTTACGGAGTTCAATACTTCGCTCAATTTTGGTCTGCGTGGCATGGGAAGTGATACAATCGACTATGCCAATAAGCGCTACAATGCTGATGCGAGTTTTATCTATATTCGTAGCGATTTAGCCCATACCCATGATTTACCCAGCGGCTTACAAGCTGTTGGTAAAATTCAAGGTCAGCTTTCAAGCCAAGCTCTCTTGAACAGTGAGCAAATCTCTGGAGGTGGCCTTGATACCGTGCGGGGATATCTCGAAGCTACCGTGATGGGGGATAATGGGATTTTTGGAACCCTCGAACTTCGTAGCCCATCATTAATCGGTAAGGCGAGCCCTGAAGACAATAAGTCAGATCAATGGCGATTCTACGCTTTTGCGGATGCTGGGATGGTCGGTATTTATGACCCTCTGCCTTCGCAGCAGCGGCGTTTCAGTCTTGCCAGTGTCGGTGCTGGAACTCGTTTTAAGGTCCTAAATCACTACAATGGCGCATTGGATGTTGCCGTGCCACTGGTGGATCAAGCTGACACGAATCCCGGAGAGGTCCGGCTTAACTTCCGCGGGTGGTCTGAATTTTAAGAGGATTTACCAAGTTTTACGCATGAAAAAATCATCTTCTAGCACTCTTGTTGGCAGCTTGTTGTTGATCTTTGCCTCGACGGTTCAATTACGTGCCGAAAATGCTTGGTGGAATCCCGCTTGGACTCAGCGTCAGAAAATCACTCTCGACACTGGAGCGGCTACAATCACCGATGCCGTGGGTGGGGTGACTGTGTTAGTTCGGTTGTTCGACGGAAATTTCCAGTTTGCCGGTGCTCGTGAGGACGGCAGTGATCTGCGTTTTGTAGCAGCTGATGGAAAAACCATTTTACCTCACCAGATTGAAAGCTATGATAATTTGCTTAATGAAGCCTTTGTTTGGGTTAAATTACCTGAGGTAAAGCCCGATTCAAAACAAGACTTCAATGTTTATTTTGGCAACGCTGACGCGACGATACCGGCAGCTACTAAGGCGACTGATGCCTTTGATGCTGACACGGTGTTAGATTATCATTTTGCGGAACGCGCGAGCGCTCCGGTCGATTCTACAAGCAATGCTAATAAAGCGGAAACCGCTGGTGCCACTGCCGAAGGCTCTCTAGTCAGCAATGGACTACGATTGTTGGGAACTGCGCCGATTACTATCCCGAACTCTACCTCACTGGAGTGGAAACAGGGTCAGCTTTTGACTCTGTCAACTTGGATTAAGCCAAGTGTTCTTCAATCAAATGCAATCATCGTGAACCGCAGCGACGTCAAATCCTCGTTTCGTTTGTTGCTCGATCAGGGTGTTCCTGCAATTGAGGTTGGCTCTGTTCGAAGTCAAGCTGGAGCACCAGTCGCTACAAGCACTTGGAGTCACCTCGCCTTAGTTGCCGATGGGAAAACACTCCGCCTCTTCGTCAATGGTGTGCTTTATTCGAGTATGGATGGAGCTCTCCCT
>JAYWAR010000296.1:0-4405 GCA_043782285.1 Akkermansiaceae bacterium
CCGGTTTGAATCAAAGTCATTGTCTCGAACATTTCGTCCAGTGTCCCCGCCCCCCCCGGTAAAATGACGAATGCATAAGAGTATTTTACCAAGACCACCTTGCGGGTAAAAAAATAGCGCATCGTGACTGCCCGCTGCACGTAAGGATTCACCGCCTGTTCAAACGGCAGTTCAATATTTACCCCGAGCGAGCGACCGCCGGCTTCGAAAGCTCCTTGGTTGCCCGCCTGCATGATGCCCGGGCCGCCACCGGTAACCACGGTGAAACCAAGCTGCGCACAGACCTCACCCATTTTTCGGGCCATTTCATAATATTGAGTCCCGGGCTGAGTTCTCGCCGAGCCGAAAATCGTGACGCAAGGGCCGGCAAAATGCAGCGCCCGAAACCCCATCAACAAATCCTTAGCCACTCGAAAAATGGTCGCCAAATCTCGCAAACGTGTGCTCGGCCCAGATAACAGGCTGCGCTCAGGCAATTCTAATTCAAAGATTTTTTGCGCCGCGATTTCCCGCTCAGAAATCGGCTCTTCAACTTGTGGCAGTTTCGGGCATTCCGGTGAATTCACAGTCACCCTTTAACACCGATTTATGTCTTTTGGAAAAAACAAAAAACGCCTGTGGATCATTTACTCCACAGGCGTTTGCAGCTTCAAAAATCCCGGTTTAAGCCATGAAATTAGCTGCAACTGCATCCCAGTTGACCACGTTCCAGAACGCAGCAATATAATCAGGACGACGATTTTGGTAATGCAGATAGTAAGCGTGCTCCCAGACGTCGAGACCGAGGATTGGTGTGTTGCCGCAACCGCCAAACTCGGCTGACATTACCGGATTGTCTTGGTTGGCAGATGAACAAACGACCAACGAGCCGTCCGCTTGCTTACACAGCCACGCCCATCCCGAGCCAAAGCGCGTAAGACCCGCTTTGCCAAAGGCTTCTTTAAACGCGTCGAACGAGCCGAACGCCAGATCGATCGCCGCCGCGAGCTCGCCCGACGGAGCTTTGGCACCGCCGGGAGCGATGACTTTCCAGAAAAACGAGTGATTCAGATGACCACCGCCATTGTTGCGAACCACGGTGCGGATGTCAGCTGGCAAGGCGGCGAGGTCGCCGATCAGTTCACTGAGGGACTTCGCTTCAAGCTCTGGCTTGCCGGCCAGCGCGTTGTTGAGATTGGTGATGTAAGCCTGATGATGCTTCGAATGATGAATTTCCATCGTCCGCGCATCAATTTGAGGTTCAAGCGCGTTGTAGGCATAACCGAGGTCAGGGAGCGTGTGGGCCATAGGAATAAGGAGTTTGGTTTGCGTATTGCAGGAGCATTCGATACGACGAATGGACTCAGCGACGTCAATACGAACCCGAGCCAGCCTCTATCCGCAAGGACAAATCATGAATCTTCCTCCAGAAATCACACCCTATCTGCCGCAAATTTTCGCCGCGAGCGCCGGCTTATTCTTTGGCTGGCTGTTCACCCGACTTGCAGCATCGGCAAAAATTTCCGCCGGCCAAGAACGCCTCAAAGCCGAGGAACGTCGCTCGCTCGAAATCGAAGCCCGCTTCACCCACGCTAGTGCCGAGGCGGATCGCAACGAACAGGACGCCCAAACTTTCCGCAACCAACTCACCGAGATCCGCGCTCGCCTCGACAGCGAAATTAAAGCCGCCGCCGATAAACAAGCTTTACTCGAACGCGCCGAAATCAAACTTACGGACACCTTTAAAGCACTCTCTGCCGACGCCCTCCGCTCCTCCTCCGTGCAATTTTTGCAACTCGCCAAAACCTCACTCGCCACCCAAACCGAAGCCGCCAAAGGCGAAATTGAACTGCGTAAAGCCGCCATCCAAACGCTAATCACCCCGATGGCCGAATCACTCGGGAAATTCGAACTCCGCATCGGCGAAATTGAAAAATCCCGCGAAGGGGCTTACTCCGAGCTCCGGGAACAAGTACGCGCCCTCGGCGAGGGCCAGCTCGGGCTGCAACGTGAGACCGCCGCCCTCGTTAAAGCGCTTCGCCAGCCGACCGGTCGCGGCCAGTGGGGCGAAATCCAGCTCCGCCGCGTCGTCGAGCTCGCCGGCATGCAGGAACATTGCGATTTCGAGGTCCAGCACAGCGCCACCACTGACGAGGGCAAGAAACTCCGCCCCGACCTGATCGTCCGCCTGCCTGGCGGCAAAACCATCGTCGTCGATTCCAAGACCCCGATGGACGGTTACCTCGACGCGCTGGAAGCCCTAGACGACAACATCCGCGAGGAAGCGCTGCACCGCCATGCCCGCCAAGTTCGTACCCACATCCAGCAACTGTCCTCAAAAAACTACACAGCGCAATTCGCTCAAACCCCGGAGTTCACCGTGTTGTTTCTACCCAGCGAATCCTTTTTCTCTGCGGCGCTCCAAAGTGATCCCAGCTTGATCGAGCGCGGCGTCGATCAAGGCGTGATCCTCGCCACCCCCACTACCCTAATTGCCTTGCTACGTGCCGTTTCCTACGGCTGGCGTCAGGAATCTATCGCGGAAAACGCCCGCGAAATTTCCCTCCTCGGCCGCACTCTCCACCAGCGTCTCAGCAAGCTCGCCGAGCACTTCTCCAAACTTGGCCGTTCGCTGGGCAATGCCGTTGAGCAATACAACAGCGCCATCGGCTCATTCGAAACCCGCGTCTTGATCACCGCCCGCAAGTTTGAGGAACTCAAAGCCACGCCGGAAACCGCCACCATCGTCCACCTTGAACCGGTCGATCAAATCCCACGCAGCTCGCAATCCACCGCCAGCCACCTAACTCCGCTTACCTTGAATCCCGACAGCACTGCCGACCTTCTTTCCTCAGAGATGGCAGACGATTTCAGCTTTGTCCCCGATCCCCCGACCCACGCCGCTGCCGATTTACGATCTGCGCGGATCTGAGTCCGCTCCCGCTGGAATTTTCCGAACAGGCATCGCTATCCAATCAACCATCGAAGGCAGCGGTGGTGGGGCCATTTGCCGTTGCACCTTCTGCACCGGTGAGCGAGCAGAAGGAAAATTGCGGATTGGCTTTCAAGGTAAGATCCTCATCCTCATCCATCGCAGAGTTCTTAATTTGCCGACACCTTGATCCACCAAGGGCGGCTCGACCCATCAAAACCACTGCGGAAAAATAAGCCGATTTTAGCCGCCGCTGCTTATCTCAGGCCGATCAAATTGCAGTTCATTGCATCGTATCGATTACTCATCGACTTGAATAATTAAATGTCATCTTGCGCTGCTAGTTCGCCCCTACCAAAACTTCCATTGCACTTCACTGTCGAATCTGTACAAGATTTAGGGTGATTTTATATGAACCCCTCATTTCGGATCAGTCCCATGCTCCGAATCGTATCGCATTTGTCGGCGGGTATGAGCCCAGACGCTGTGGAATTGCCACTTTCACCCATGATCTTTGCGAGGCGGTCAGCGAAATCACCCCCGCGGCACAGTGCATCGCCGGCGCGGTGAATGACCGCGCGGAAGGCTACAAGTATCCGCCTCGGGTACGCTTTGAAATGCAGCAAAATGACTTGGACTCTTATCGGCGAGCCGCAGATTTTCTCAACTTCAACAATACCGAGGTGCTCTGCATGCAGCACGAGTTCGGAATTTACGGCGGACCTGCCGGTAGCCACATCCTCGCCTTAATCAAAGAGTTGCGGATGCCGGTGGTCACCACCTTGCACACCATCCTGCGCGAGCCAGATCCAACACAACACAAGGTCATGGACGAATTGCTGCAACGCAGCACCCGATTGGTGGTGATGGCTCACAAAGGGGCCGCGATTTTGCGCGAAACCTATGGTGTCCCGGATTCTAAAATTGACATCATTCCACACGGTATCCGCGACGTCCCTTTTGCCGATTCAACTTTCTACAAAGCGCGCTTTGGGGTGCAAGGCTGCCGGGTTTTGCTCACTTTCGGGCTACTCGGGCCGGGCAAAGGGATCGAGCACGCCATCCACGCACTGCCCGAAATGGTCCGACGACACCCCAATTTAGTCTATCTAGTGTTAGGCGCGACCCATCCGCATTTGGTCGCCCGCGAAGGCGAAAGCTACCGCCTCGGTCTTGAGCGCCTGGCGGCGGAACTGGGCGTGCGTGAACATGTGGTTTTTTACAATCGTTTCGTGTCGGCCGAAGAACTGACCGAATTCATCGGCGCGACCGATATTTATTTAACCCCCTATCTCAATCAGGCGCAAATCACTTCCGGCACGCTGGCCTACGTCTTCGGGGCGGGCAATGCGGTGGTCTCGACACCTTATTGGCATGCCCAAGAATTGCTTGCTGAGAATCGTGGGATTTTGGTGCCCTTCCGCGATCCACAAGCCATCGCTGACGCGGTCTGCACGTTTTTGGATGACCCCACGCGGCTGGCCCAAACTCGCC
>JAYWAR010000297.1:0-30998 GCA_043782285.1 Akkermansiaceae bacterium
ATTGTTCGAGTAGGGCGACATAGAGCCGCGGCAGCGCGGTGCCTGAACCGTTAAGAGTGGAGGGAAAACGATTTTTGCCCTCGGCATCCTTGAAGCGCAACCGCATGCGGCGGGCTTGATAATCGCCGAAGCACGAGCAGCTAGAAACTTCGAGATATTTTCCATGACCCGGTGCCCAGACTTCGATGTCGTAGGTTTTGGCAGCAGAAAAGCCAAGATCACCGGTGCAGAGTTCGATGGTGCGATAGTGCAGCCCAAGTTTTTGGAGAATCGACTCAGCATGAGCGGTAAGCTGTTCGAGAATTTCAAAGCCGTGGTCGGGATGGACGATCTGAACTAACTCGACCTTATCAAACTGGTGCATGCGGATGATGCCCTTATTGTCGCGTCCAGCAGAACCGGCTTCGCGTCGAAAACATGGAGTGTAAGCGACCATTTGAATCGGCAAATCCGCTTCCCCCAAAAGAGTGTCGCGATAAAGATTGGTAACCGGGACTTCGGCTGTAGGCGCGAGAAACAAACGGTTGACGCCGTGCTCATCGACGTCGGTTCCATACATGTCATCCTCGAATTTTGGCAACTGACCGGTGCCTTCCATGCACTCACGCTTTACGAGGTGAGGAACATTGACTTCCTCGTAACCGTTGGCAGTTTGAGTATCGAGTAGAAAATTAATCAGCGCGCGCTCGAGACGAGCACCTTTGCCGCGATAAACGACAAAACCGGAACCTGCGGTACGGATGCCGTCATCCCAGCTTACCAAACCATGTTTGAGAGCGAGTTCGACGTGGTCTTTTGGCTCAGCGAGGATCGGCTTAATCCCCCACTCACGGATGATCGGGTTGGAGGTTTCGTCGCGACCAATCGGGCAAGCTTGATGAGGAAGATTCGGAAGATTCAACAGCAATTGATTCTGGCGCTCGGAAAATCCTTCTGACTTGGCATCGAGTTCAGTGATTTGCTGATTGATCGCTCGCACTTCCGATTCAATCGCCGTGGTGTCTTGACCTTGGGCTTTCAGGATTCCGATTTGCTTAGAAATCGTTTTGCGGTTCGCCTGAAACTCTTGCTTGAGCGTTTCAGCTTGGCGGCGGGACTCGTCACAAGCAAGCACCTCTGCGACGAGCTTCCAGTGATCCCCCCCCCGAGTTTTGAGGCGATCTTCAACAGCGGTGGGATTGTCTCGAATGACACGAATATCTAGCATGGCCTGATGACTCTCAAGGGCGATGGGGTAACGAATCAACGCCAATTTGCAGGGAATACGAAATCACATCTCCAACAACAAGCGTGTCGGCGACTCTAAGCTGTCCTTGATCCGAATCAGGAAGGTCACCGCCTCCTTGCCATCGACGAGGCGGTGATCATAGCTGAGAGCGAGATACATCATCGGGCGAATCACCACTTGGCCGTTAAGAGCGACCGGCCGTTGCTGGATCGTGTGCATCCCGAGGATGCCACTTTGAGGCGGGTTGAGAATCGGCGTGCTGAGCAGTGAGCCATAAGTCCCGCCATTGGAAATCGTGAAAACGCCGCCGCTGAGATCCTCCAAGGTAATTTTGCCATCCTTGGCCTTCTTGGCGTAGTCGAGGATGTCTTTTTCAATCTGGGCGAAGGATTTTTTATCGACGTCGCGCAAGACCGGAACGATCAGGCCTTTTTCGGTGCCAATCGCGACCCCAATGTCGTAGAAGTGATTTTCAATGATGTCGGTGCCCTCAATCCGACCATTGACCGAAGGCACGTCTTTGAGCGCTTGAGCGACGGCTTTGACGAAAAATGACATGAACCCAAGTTTAACCCCGTGTTTTTTCATGAAATTCTCTTGGACGTCTTTGCGCAGATCCATCACCGAAGTCATATCTACCTCGTTAAACGTGGTCAAAATTGCGGCAGTCTGCTGAGCGTTCACCAAGTGAGTGGCGATCTTGCGGCGCAGCATCGACATTTTTTTGCGGGTGGTGCGGCCATCGCGGGTGATGGAAGGTGTGACCCGTTCGGCGAGGGTGGGCGGAGCTGAGAAATCAGGTTTGAGCGGACTCACTGTGGCAGCGGCGGTTGGCACGGCAATCGCGACGCTCGCCGCAATTGCAGGTACAGCAGCAGCCACCGGCACCGGAATTTGCGCAGCCGAGCTAACCACAACGCTGGCATCGATGGTGGCGATCACCGCCCCGATCGAAACTTCCTCACCCTCAGGGATGATGATTTTCAAGCGACCCGAGACCGGCGATTCGAGCTCATTGGAGACCTTGTCCGTTTCGAGAGTGACTAAAATTTCGCCCTGAGTGACCCATTCCCCATCATTTCGGCGCCATTTTGCGACATTTGCAGAAGTGATCGATTCGCCTGCTGCCGGAACCTTCAATTCGACGACTTGGCTAACCGCAACCACCGGAGCAGTTACCGCCGGAGCCTGAACGACCGGTACCGCAAGTGCCGCAGCCGCCTCCGAGATCCGGGCAATCAAGGTGCCGATCGAAACCTCTTCGCCTTCACCCACGAGAATTTCCAGAATCCCATCGGCAGCAGCTTCAAGCTCATTGGAAACCTTATCCGTTTCGAGAGTGACGAGAATATCGCCTTTTTTGACCGGATCTCCATTTTTTTTATGCCAACGGGCGACATTGGCAGAAGTGATGGATTCGCCAGCGGCAGGAACTTTGACATCGAATGACATGAATGAGGCGGGGTGAGAGTTGGGAAAATTGAACTAAGGTTAGATTTCGAAGGCTTGCGCAACCAGTGCTTTTTGCTCGCGATAGTGCATTGCTTTGGAGCCAGCAGCAGGACTAGAAGCAGTTCCTCGGCCAGCATAGCGAATTTTACTGCCGACTGCCCGTTCTAGGCGTGGAAAAATATATGACCAAGCCCCCATGTTAAGCGGCTCTTCTTGGCACCAGATGAAATGAGCAGCTTTCGAGTAAGGGCTGATGATCGCTTCGACCATTTCGCGATGGAACGGATAGAGTTGCTCGATGCGGACGATCGCCGTATCCTCGATGCCTTTTTCCTGACGGTGAGCCATCAAATCATAATAAACCTTACCGCTGCAAAAAATCACCCGTTCGACCGTTGCTGGCTTGGCGAAAACTTTGGTGTCGGGCAAAATTTCTTGGAAGCAGGTGCCTTCTAGGAAATCTGCTGCCGAAGAAACCGCTTCTGGGCGGCTGAGCAAACTTTTCGGTGTCATCAGGATCAACGGCTTCCGGAAATCACGGTGCTTTTGACGACGTAAAGCGTGGAAATATTGAGCCGGGGTAGAAAAGTTACCGACGATCAGATTTTTTTCTGCGCAGAGCTGGAGGAACCGCTCGAGACGAGCACTCGAATGTTCAGGTCCCATCCCTTCGTAGCCATGTGGCAACAGCATTACCAGATCGCTCGGCGTCTGCCACTTGGACTCGGCAGAGGAAATGAATTGGTCGATGATAACCTGTGCACCATTCGAAAAGTCTCCGAATTGAGCTTCCCACAGCGTGAGCATGGTTGGATAAGAAAGCGAATAACCGTAATCGAAACCAAGAACGGCAAATTCAGAAAGAAACGAATTGTGAACGCAGAACTTGGATTGCGCCGGGTCGAGATGCTCAAGCGGAATGTATCTTTCCCGAGTTTCGTAATCGTAGAATACCGCGTGGCGTTGAGAAAAAGTCCCGCGCCGACAATCTTGACCAGAAAGCCGCACCGGGGTTCCCTCCATCAACAATGAGCCAAACGCTAAAGACTCGGCGAAAGCCCAATCGATTGGGCCGCCGCTGGCAAGCGCCTCGACCCGCCGTGGAATAAAGCGCTTTTCGAGCGTCGGATTCAAATGAAAGTCGCGAGGCACAGTCGTCAAGACTCGGCCGATATGCTGAATCGTCTCATTTGAGATTCCAGTCGCTACCGGCGCGTGCGAATAGGCGGGCTGAACAATCCCGGTCGAGCCACTGAAAGCCGTCCGGTCCCCTGCTTGCTGCAATTCGAGCATCTTTTGATAGCCCGCTTCGAGTTTGTCCCAAATTCCCTGCTCCAGCGATTCAACGTCAGCCGCAGAAATAATTCCCTCCGCGATCAGTTGATGTTTGTAGAGGGTCCCAAAAGTCGGTCGCGCCGCAATCTTTTTTGAAACTATCGGCTGGGTGAAAGCAGCCTGGTCCGCCTCATTATGACCTTGGCGACGGTAGCAATACATGTCGATGACGATGTCGCGACCAAATTTCTGACGGAAATCGAGGGCGAACAAGGCCGCCCAGTAGAGTTCCATCGGCTCCTCACCATTCACATGCAAAATCGGAGCCTCGATCATTTTCGCGACATCCGTTGCATAGGCAGATGAGCGAGCATCCGCTGGTACCGTGGTGAAGCCGATTTGATTGTTAATGATTAAATGAATCGTGCCGCCCGTGCGGTAACCTTTAAGTTGTGAGAGATTGAGGACTTCTGCGACCGAGCCTTGGCCGGCAAATGCCGCATCACCATGGAGCAAAATTGGCAACACTTGGCCGCGATCAATCTCACCAGCCTCGTTGTTGAGCACCCGTTGCCGAGCACGAGTTTTCCCCTCGACGATCGAGTTGACGGCTTCCAAATGACTTGGATTTGCCGCCAAGCTGACTCGGACTTTGCCGTCAGCGAGCTCGCGAACACTCTCATAACCGAGGTGGTATTTCACATCACCATCCCCAGCAACCAAGTCGGGCTCGTAAGTAGGAGTAAATTCGTAAAGCACCGTGGTGAGCGATTTCCTGACAAAGTTGGCGAGAATATTCATCCGCCCACGGTGCGACATCCCCATTTCAATTTCTTTAACCCCTTGCGATGGGCAAGCTTCGAGCAGCGCATTCAGCAGAATCATCGCTCCTTCGCCACCTTCGTTTGAAAAACGTTTTTCACCGAGAAATCGCTTGCCTAGAAAATTTTCAAAGGCTTCTGACTCCAGCACCCAAGACAACGAATTGAGCTTCTTCGCCGGAGTCTCATCTTGTCGCAGGGCGTGGCTTTCGATCCGTTCACGCACCCAATGGCGGACCGTGGTGTTATGGATGTGCATGAACTCGAACCCGATTTTACCCGAGTAGGTTGCGTTCAGTGCGGCGACCATCTCACGCAGCTTCATTTTATCACCGTGACGGAAAAATGAATTCCAGACTTCACGGTCGAGATCCGCCGCGCTCAACCCAAATTGCTCAAGCTGCAATCGCGGGTTATGCTCTGGCTCATCCAGCGGATTGATCGCGGCTTGGGTGTGTCCCAATGTCCGGTAATTATAAATTAAACTCACCACCTTACCGAAAAACCCCAAATCCACCTCAGCCGCTGGGGCCGCCGCCGCATCCTCCTTGCGCTTGACTTGGGCGGAACCCAGCTCGAAACCTTCAAAAAATGCGGCCCAAGTCGTATCAACCGACTTCGGATCTTCACACCATTCGGCGTATTTGGATTCTAGCAAATCTGCGTTCTGTCGCGGTGAGACCGAGGAGTTCATGAGAAATGAGTAAAATGAGGTGGCGAGCCCGCGAATTTCCCGCTTGGCCCGCCATGCACGGCGATTCATTATAGAGCTCAGCCCACCGCGTCAACCGCGCAAGCACGAATTTCATCGCATTACCCCGACCTAAAATCATGATTGAAGTAAATCAACTTACTAAGCGATACGCCCGCCACCAAGCAGTCTGCGGCATCGACTTCTCAGTGGCACGTGGCGAAATCGTCGGCTTTCTCGGCCCTAACGGTGCAGGTAAAACCACCACTCTGCGGATGCTCACCGGCTACCTCCCACCCAGCTCCGGTACCGCCACCATCGCCGGCTTTGACATTTTCCGCCAATCTCTCGAAGCACGCCGCAAAATTGGCTACATGCCTGAAAATGTTCCGCTTTATGAAGACATGCGCGTCCGCGAATACTTGAAATTTCGCGGCCAACTCAAAGGCCTCAACAACTCCGACACTCGCCGCCGAGTAGCCGAAGTTATCGATACTTGTGGCCTCGAAGGCGTCCGCCGCAAAATGATCAAAACCCTCTCCAAAGGCTACCGCCAGCGTGTCGGCCTCGCCGACGCACTCGTCCATGACCCTGAGTTGCTGATTCTTGACGAACCGACCAACGGCCTCGATCCTAACCAAATTCGGCAGATCCGCGAACTGATTCGTCACCTCGGCCAAACCCACACCGTCCTGATTTCTACTCATATTCTCTCCGAAGTCGAAATGATCTGCAACCGTGTGATCATCATCGATGGCGGCAAAATCAAAGCAGCTGACACTCCCGCTAATTTGGTTGGTCAAATGCGCGCAGCTGGCCGCGTCCAGGTCGAAATCCAAGCAAACCCGGAAGTGGTCGCCGCCGCCATCAACCGCCTCGACCCGGTAAAAAAAGTCACTTTCGAGCCATTGGCTGACAACTGGAACCGCTATACCGTCTGGGTCGATTCCGGCACAGATTCACGCCAACATATCGCGAATCTTACCAGCCAGTACGGCTGGCCACTGCGTTCGCTGTTCCGTCACGTTGCCACCCTCGAAGATGTCTTTGTGGAGTTAACCCGGAAAGATTGAGTCGTCTTTTTAATCACCCAGCCCCTTGGCGTAAACCTCGTCTTCCGTGAAAAAAATCATCATCGGTCGGCAACAAACCTCACAGTCGTAGTCCACCTCGGTCGGCATTTCATCCGGGTGTGGCACTGCGACTTCAAACACTTCAAAACAAGTGGGACAGGTAATTTCAGCAAGATCCATGGCGACATGTGTATCACCAATTTCCCCTCCCCGCGAATCCATTTTCTTTAAAGGCGAGAGAAATCTCAACCCTCCGAGGAGATCAGATATGCAAATGTCCTTACGCAGGGTGGCGACAGCAAAAACTGACACCCCAGAAATCATCCATCGCGCGTGATCGCATCCCTGCAGGGGGTGATCACGCGGCAACATTCCGATGATCTCATCAGGATTTAAGCCTTCCTGCCACGCAGGGCCAGGAGCAGCATCAACCCACCAAATACCAGCAGGACGATGCCCCAAGAGATGTTGATGTTATTACCCAGAGATTTCTGGTAAATTTCACTGCCTTGAGTGACAAGCCCGAAGCCGGTCAAAATCAAACCAAACAAAGTGAATAGAATACCGATAGGCAAGCGGAGATCGAAGTTCATGGGATAGATGGAGTGTCGGATTTTACCAGAAAATGATGTTTAGGATCACTGCGATGACTAGCACCACACTCCCGACCACAGCAGGACGTTTCCATAGCGGCTCGTTCTCTTGCTTAATTTTTTCGGTTAGAGAATAAACCAATCCGACCAGTTCGGAATCAGTTTTGGTACGCTTGGTCGCAAGAGATACCCCGATGGTGATCACGAAGCAAAAGCTCCATGCAACAATCGCGAGCCAGAAATTTTGAGCCATACTGGAAGTAAATTGGAAGTGGCTGTTAATCCATGCGCCCTTGACGGCGGGGATGGTCTGACCGACCTCAAGAATCTGTGGCGAGCTGATGCCGTGGAAAATCATCGCACAAATGGTTCCAGCTAACAGTCCATAGAACGCGCCGTGGCCAGTGGTCCTTTTCCAGAACATCCCGAGCAAGAAGGTGGCGAACACCGGTGCGTTGACAAAGCCAAATACCAGCTGCAGGAAGTCCATGATGTTATCCACATTCTTCGCCACGTAGGCAAAGCCAATCGAAATGACAATCCCTGCCACTGTCGCGAACTTAGCCATCCACATGTAATGCGCATCGGATTTACCCTTACCGAGATAGGACTGATAGATATCGTAAGTCCAAACCGTGTTGAAGGCCGTAACGTTACCCGCCATGCCAGACATGAAGGAAGCCATCAGCGCAGTCAGTGCGAGACCTAACATACCGGTTGGTAAATAATGGGCAATCAACGAGGGAATCACTAAGTTGTAATCCGTCGCACCAGTGATCCCTTGTGGGATAGCATAGTTCGATCCAGCCTTGGCCGCGAGGCCCAGCGCAATCATACCCGGCAAAATGACGATGACCGGAAACAACATTTTAGGAATTGCGCCGATGATCGGCGTGCGGCGTGCGTCACCCATCGTCTTGGCAGCCATCGCACGCTGGACCACAAGGAAATCCGTACACCAGTAACCAAAGGAGAGAACGAAGCCGAGACCGAAAACCATCCCAAACCACTCGACGCCCATCGGGTTCGCGGTACTTCCCATGTATTTCCACGAGTGAACGAACTCAGGACCACTGGTTTTTTCCAGCGATGACATAAGTCCATGCCAACCGCCGAGATCGTTAAGACCTATAATGACGAGTGGCGCAAAACCAAGCACGATAAGAAAGAATTGAAGCACTTCCGTGTAAATCGCAGAGGACAGCCCGCCTTTGAGGACGTAAGCAAGCACCACGACAGAAGAAACAATCAGCGAGAAGTTGTAATCCCACTTCAACAACAAATGGAGTAGAGCGGCCAACGCATGCAGCGAAGCACCCGATGACGCGACCGTCATCACCGCGAAAGAAATCGCGTTCAATCCCCGGGTCTTTTCATCAAAGCGCAATTTTAAATACTCCGGCACCGAGCGGGCACGCGAACCGTAGTAGAAAGGCATCATAAAAATCGCGAGAAAGATCATCGCTGGAATTGCTCCCACCCAGTAGAAATGAGAAGTCATAATTCCGTATTTCGCCCCGGATGCTGCCATCCCGATCACTTCCTGCGCACCAAGGTTCGCAGAAAGGAAAGCGAGGCCGGTGACCCAGACCGGAATTGAGCGCCCGGAAGTTAGGAAATCCGATGCCGACTTGACGTGCTTTTTTAGCACGAATCCGATGCCGATGACGACCAAGATATAAACTCCCAAAATCGCGTAATCGACGCTGTGGAGATCAATTTTTGGCGCGGTACCTTGCCCAGTGCTAAGCGCAGCGGTGGCAAGTAATGAGATAGACGGGATAAATTGCATGATTGACGAGGTGGATCTGCGGTCAGTCGATCATCCGATCTCGCCACACAACGCGAGAGAGATCAGGATCGTTTTCCGAAGCGGGATGGGTTGTTACTCTGCGGAAAACTTGAAAATCATTTTGTGCTCATACTTTTCGCCAGGGCGGAGTACGGCCGACGGGAAAGCGGGTTGATTCGGCGCGTCTGGGAATCCTTCAGTTTCGAGCGCGAACGCGCTGCGGTAAGCATACGCGACGCCGCCTTTGCCGATGGCTTTACCGTCGAGGAAATTACCACCATAGAATTGAATGGCCGGTTGGTTAGTAGAAATCGCCATGACCCGGCCGGACTTGGGGTCCTTCACCGAGGCTGCCGCGTGCATCCCTTCGCCTTTTTTCAGCACCCACGCATGGTCATAACCACCACCGAATTTCAACGCTTCGAAGTCGGAGGCGACACGCTTGCCAATCGCCATCGACACGCTGAAATCCATCGGCGTGCCAGCGACTTTATCAATCTTACCCGTCGGAATCAGGCCTGCGTTAGTTGGCAGGTAGCTGTCGGCATTGAGCATGAGAAGGTGATCGTTGATCGAGGTAGTGTGATCCCCAGAGAGGTTCCAGTAAGTATGTTGGACAATATTGAGAACCGTCGGCGCGTCGGTAGTAGCAGTGGCTTGCCACTTGAGCTCGTTTTCGTCCGTAAGGCTATAAGTTACTTTAACCGTGAGATTTCCAGGGTAACCTTCTTCGCCATCTTTCGAAACATAGCTGAAGTCGATGCCTTTCGCATCGTTGATTTCCCCAGTCCAAACGACCTTATCGAAGCCCTTAAGCCCGCCGTGCAGAGCGCAAGGAATCCCGCTAGGGCTGTTGTTAGTAGCGAGTTTGTAGTCTTTGCCATCGAGAGAAAACTTGCCGTCTTTGATCCGATTGCCGAAGCGACCGACGCTAGCACCAAAATAAGAAGTGTTGGTTAGCCAACCTTCCAAGGTATCGTAGCCGTGAGTAAGTTCAGCATTCTTGCCATTTTTATCCGGAGTTTCCATCGAAACCAGAATTGCACCGTATTCCGTGACCTTGGCAATCAGACCATTTTTGTTAGTCAGCGTATAAATTTTCACCTTTTTGCCGTCCGGCATGGCACCGTAGATGTCTTCTTTAATTTCCATTGCGGAGCTGTGGTGGCAGACAAGCAGACTCATGGCCAGCGCCGAGATTAATGAATGGGATTTCTTCATGAGGGACAGGGTTTGGCTGATATTTAAGGAGATGCCAAGTCCGAATTTCGGCCTCAAATCAAGGGTGACGGCAGCTCTCCGCCATGATAGTTCCTTGCACATGACGGATGATTTAAATTGGAAATTCATTTTGGCTTCGATTTTAGAAAAATTCGGCTGCCAAACCGGTACGATCCACCAGACGGCTGTCGATAACGCCACTCTTAATTTAATTTACCAGATCGGCGTGCCACCCAACGTGTTGGCGAAAATAACCACGATCCCTTTCGGCAAAGGGATCGCCGGAGCCGCCGCCGAACGCAAAGAGCCAGTAGAGCTTTGCAATCTTCAACAAGATCTGGGCGGCATCGCCGAGGCTGCAGCCCGCCAAACCGGTATTTCGGGCTCAATTGCAGTGCCAGTTTTTGATGCGACGACTCGGGATGTCGTCGGCACTCTCGGGATCGGCAAATACGCGCCCTACGAGTTCACTGACGAGGAAACATACCGCTTGAGCGAGTTCGCCAAAGAAATCGCCGAGCTTTTAAAATTTAAAACACCCTCAGATGATTGACCCAGCCAAAGATGTAATTACACTACAATCATGACAACGGTGGAATCAGCAACCAAGATTCTTGAGAACATGCTCGAACACCTCGGTTTTACCGCGAGCATCGAGTTGCAAGCAACTCATGATGGTCCCTGCCTGCAAATTCATTGTGGGGAAAGTAAAACCCTTATTGGCAACGAAGGTGACCGCCTCGACGACCTTCAGTACCTTGTCAACCGGATCCTCCGCAGGCATTTACCCGAAGCCGAGCGGATTAAAGTAGATTGCGAACATTTCCGCTCGATTCAAGAAGATCATCTGCAAGATGAAATCCACAAAATTGCCGAACGGGTCAAAATCACCGGCAAGCCATTTCAAATGCGGCCACTCAATGCTTACTATCGGCGAATGGTCCATAATATTCTCGCCTCAGATCCGCAGATCACGTCCCATTCGCCGCAGGGTGATGATCGCCTCAAGCGAATCACCATTTCCTCAAAATCAGCTTCATGAAAAAATTCTTCTTCGACTGCGGAACCCGAGACGCAACCGCATCCTTCGGATTTTTCGTGCTCCGTGTATTGATTGGACTGATGATCCTCGTTGGTCACGGAATTCCACAATTTCAAAACTATACCACCCGTAAAGAATCTTTTTACGTCCCCGATATTTTTCCTTTAAGTTTGCTATCTCCTTCAATGAGTTTGATAGCCTGCATCAGTGCCGAACTTATCGCTTCGACTTTAATCATCATCGGTTTGGCGACTCGTTCCGCCGCTTTCGTATTAGCATTTTGCTTGGTGGTCATATCCTTCGGTGCTCAGAGTGCCAGCCCTTGGTTTCTCAATTCAGCTCCACTCAGCGAGACCAAAGAGCTATCATTGATGTATTTAATCCCGATGCTCACGATCATCCTTGCCGGTGCCGGTGCTTACTCTCTCGACGCCGGCCTTTATCGGGAAAGCAAACGTCGGCGCTGGTGAAATCATGCAAACACACCGTCTTGTCCTTCCCGGCGATTTAAACCACTACGGCTTTCTATTCGGCGGACGCTTGCTCGCCTGGATTGATGAGGCTTCTTGGATCGCGGCTAGCCTCGACTATCCTCACTGCCAGTTCGTCACCGTCGCCATGGACCGGGTGGAATTTCACCACAGCGTCCGCGATGGCACCATTCTGAGGATTTCCTGTATCCGTGAACGCGAGGGCACGACGAGTACCACCTACGCAGTCACCGTCATCGACGAAAAAGCAGGCGAAAATCCCATTTTTTCAACTCGGGTAACTTTTGTTAGCGTCAACGATGCCGGACAAAAAACCCGCATTCGAGGCTGAATTTCTTTCTAAATCATCGTGGAACCTCTCATCGAAACTGTTGACATCGTCTTGCCCTTGGAAAATTCCGAGGATGATACCGCCCGCCGTCAAGCTGCGGCAATCAAGCTCGGCATCCCGCTCAAGCGCATTGGCGGGGTCAAGCTACGCAAGCATTCGATCGATGCTCGCCAACGCGCGGTCAAAGTCCAACTCCGCCTCGATGTCTCACTAGACAGCCCCCTCCCCCCAGAGCCAATACCCCACTGGTCGGTCCCCGTGCTATCGCCGAAGGCCCGCACCGTCATCATCGTCGGTTGCGGTCCAGCAGGAATGTTTGCAGCCCTGCGCTGCCTCGAAAACGGCTTAAGACCAATCCTGCTAGAGCGCGGCAAAGACGCCAGCGCTCGGCGCTTCGACTTAGCTCCGCTGTTGCGTGAAGGTCGGGTAGTCGAGGAGTCGAACTACTGTTTCGGCGAGGGCGGTGCTGGCACTTTTTCCGATGGCAAACTCTATACTCGCGCCACCAAACGCGGACCTGTCGCCAAAATTTACCAAATCCTAGTGGCCCATGGTGCACCTGAGGAAATCCTAACCGATGCGCACCCGCACATTGGCTCTAATTTGTTACCCAATGTCGTCAAAGCAATCCGCAACTCAATCATCGCCGCTGGGGGGGAAGTCAGATTCCAAACCAAGGTCGTCGATTTCCTCATCACCGGAACTCAAATCTGCGGGGTCCTCACCGCATCAGGAGAGGAATTTGTAGCAGAATCTGTGATCCTTGCCACGGGTCACTCTGCCCGCGACATCTACCGGCTGCTCGCGGCAAAAACGATTCTACTTGAACCCAAACCGTTCGCCGTAGGCTTCCGGATTGAGCACCCACAGCCGTTTATCGATCGTACCCAATACCATCTCAACTTCGGGCAAGAACGCCCGCGACTGTTGCCGGCAGCGCGCTATCGCTTAGCCACTAAAATTCGTGGCCGCGGAGTCCATTCATTCTGCATGTGTCCCGGCGGTTGGATCGTCCCGGCCTCTACCGAAAATGACGAAGTCGTGGTCAATGGGATGAGTCTATCACGTCGTGACTCCCCTTTCGCCAACTCCGGGATGGTCGCCACCGTCGAGCCCAGTGATTTACACGCACTAAGCAAAGAACATGGGGTGCTCGCAGGTTTAGTTTTTCAAAAATCACTCGAACGCAGTGCTAAACTGGCCGGCGGTGGCGGCCAAGTCGCACCGGGCCAGCGAGTCACCGATTTCATCAACGGCAAAATTTCGGCAAACCTGCCAGAGACCAGTTATTTTCCAGGGATCAAGTCCACGCCGTTGCATGACTTACTGCCGCAATGGATCACCCATCGAATGCGAGAGGGCTTGAAACTTTTTGGCCGCCAAATGCACGGTTACATTTCAGAAGAAGCATTATTGTTAGGATTCGAGACTCGCACAAGTTCGCCGGTGCGAATTCCGCGGCTGGACAACAGCCTAGAACACCCTCAATTGAATGGACTGTTTCCCTGTGGGGAAGGCGCGGGTTATGCCGGCGGCATCGTCAGCGCTGCCATGGACGGCCTACGCATCGCTGACGCTGTTTGTGCCACACACTAAGAACCCGATTTTCCTTAAACGAAAAATCGGGTTTTGAATCGTTCTAAGCGATCAAACTTAGAACTGCGAACTCAACGAGAAGTTAAATTGGCCACCTTGATTCGCCTCTTGGTCGGGAGATGAAATCGGAAATGCATAGTCCAGTGCGAGCGGTAGTGGACTGATTGGCAGTTTCAGGCGAATTCCAAAACCTACATCGCTATAGATATCCTTCGGACTGATATCCCAACTGGCGAGATTGACGAAACCCGTATCGGAAAACACTGCTGCCCGAACGCTTTCAATAATCGGCACGGTATATTCAAATGAGACATAGCCCAGTGAGTTTCCGCCATAAACTGAATTTGTATATTGTTTTGCATCACGCGGTCCGACATCACGGAATTTAAAGCCGCGCAAGGTCCGGCCACCGCCGAGAAACATCCGCTCAAAAATCGGAACGTCACCACTGAAACTATCCACAAAAGCAAGTTCACCACTCATCGACAAAATGGTATCCCACTTCAAATTCCAATACTGCTGACCTTGAGCAGAAAGCGAGATCGTATCGACATCGCCACCTAAACCGGCAAGCGTCATCCCAAGGTCAATTTTGTGGCCACCACGCGGCTGGATACTGCTGTCGCGGCTGTCATACAAATAGTTTGCTGACAACGCACTTCGCACGAAGTCACCCCCAATTTTTTGCTGAGAAAGCTCGGAATTATCACCGTCATCTACAATCGGAAATGTGGTAGTTTGATAAGACGAGTTTGACACACTGGAGTCAATTTTCACTTTCTCCAATCGGTATTCACCTTTGATTGAACTCTTTGGACCAAGAGGCTTACGCAGTGAAATTGCAGCACCAAGGTTAGTTTGATCATAGTAGTCGCTGAAGTAGGACGACTGTTTATAGAAAAGCTCACCACCTAAGGCCAATTGCTGATCCATAAACCACGGCTCGACGAGTGAGACCGTGAACTCCGAACGCTGCGAACCTGCTCGCAAATTCATCCCGAAGCGTTGGCCACCGCCAGTAAAATTCCATGGATTGAATAAATCAAAATTTGTTTGTTCCAGCGTGACGAAACCCACAATGCTATCAATCGAGCTAAAACCTGCACCCACGCCCACAGAACCTGTTGCCTTTTCCTCAACAAGGACATTGACGTCGCGATAACCCGAACTACTAGGCGAACCGGTGGCTTGAACTTCGCTGAAATACTGAAGATTCTCTAAGCGCGCTTTCGTTGTATCCAGTTCCACAGAATTGAACTGATCACCTGGCTTCAGCGGGATTTCACGGCGGATCACCTTATCTTGGGTCTTGGTGTTACCCGCGATGTTAACGCGCCCAACCCGGAAACGAGAGCCTTCGGTCACTCGATAAGTGATATTCACCCGGTTAGGACCGGCGTCGCGAATGTCCGGTGTCACCAAAACATCTGCATAACCCCGCGAACCGTAGAAACTCCGAATCATGGTGATGTCATCCCGCATCTTTTTAGACGAGTAAGCGGCCTTACCCACGAGAGTGAGCGATGGGTAGAGTTCTGCCGGTTTAAATACCGTCATTTTACCGAAGCCTACCTCGGCCACGGTGTAGCGATCTCCCTCATTGATCGGAATCACCAAATCCACACTGCCGTCACCGACAGGCACCCGGTTAATTCCCGGGCTGCTGGCACGGAGATAACCTTTACTGCGGTAGTAATCTAAAATCTTATCCAAATCATGATCTAAATCATTTGATTCAAAGCGCCCAGACTTGGTCAACCATGAAAACCAGCCTTTTTCTTTAACCTTCATCTCCTTGCGGAGTTCCAAATCAGTGAAAGTATGATTGCCCTCAAACTTAATTTTACGAACCTCGTTTTTCTGGCCCTCATCGATGACGAAAATTAAATCGGACAATCCTGTTTGACCCGTCGCTTGAGTGCGGTGAGTGACTGTCACGTCTGGATAGCCGTATCCTTGATAGTATTTTTCAATATTCCGTTGCGCCTCAAGAATTTGCTCATCACTCAGCGTGCCACCCGCTTTGACTTTTGATTCCTTAGCCAATTTTTGATCCGTGAAAATTGAATTCCCTACAAATCCTACGCCACCTAGGGCTGGACGTGTTGTTACTTCTGCGATCAAATTCACGCTAGAGCCGACAGGCTCAGCCAAAAAACGCACGTCATCAACCAATCCTGACTCATACAACGATTTAATATCATTGTCTAAACTCTCTGCGCGATAAGCAGTCCCAGTTTTTGAGACCATCAAGTTTCGCAAGCGAGCTTCATCCACGGTTTTGGCACCGCGGTAACGAATCGTCACCTCTGCAATCGTTTTGCCCTCGAAATCTTGTGCGTGCAAAGTCCCCGCAAGAGCAATTACGGCGAGAGAAGTTAAAGCGGCGAATTGACCCACGCCACGCGGCGTGAGAGGTGAGAAAACGATTGGGAAACGCATACAAATATTACGGATGAGCTATCAAGCCCGCCCCCCGCCCAATTCGTCAAGGTCAATAGCGGATATTCACGTTCAATATCAGGGTATTTGATTCGAGCTTTCATTCAATGGCAGCCGTTCGTAAAATAAATTAAAAATCTACAGCCGGGCGTCAGTTCAGGGGTGATTGTAATTTGCACACTTCACTGCCTTGGAATGGCGACGAAGATCTGTCAGCTCTCACTGACGATGAGGCGGGTTAGAAAACACCGAACACGACTCAAGCTCCGCATCTTAAATACGTTTTTGACCTGCCTGTCGCAGGACCACCTCTCACCAAATACATGATAGACTCGGCACTGTGGGAGAATCTGTAATTCAAAGTAACTTCAGCCACCGATTTCGGCAAATTCGTTAACCGAAGTAGGCGACACCTGCGGCGAAAATCGGCTGATTTTTATCGCCAGGAATATTACGAGCGACGTGGCTACCGGCCCGCTCGCTGTGGGCCATTTTACCGAGGACCCGGCCACAGGGGCTAGTAATACTTTCAATTGCAGCAAGCGAGCCGTTCGGGTTAATCGCGATCTCCATGGATAGCGCACCTTCGGTATCGCAATATTGGGTAGCAATCTGACCGCTGGCAGCCAGCCCGGCAATCACCGCGTCGGAAGCAAAAAATTTCCCCTCGCCATGCGACAGCGGCAAGCGATGGATCTCGCCGACTTGGCTATTTGCGAACCACGGGGACAATGAGCTTACGATTTTAGTCCGAGCGTAACAAGAGATATGGCGACCTAAACTGTTGTGGACCAAAGTTGGCGCGTCATCAGCGGCATCGCGAATCTCACCATAAGGGACCAATCCCGTTTTGATCAGCGCTTGGAAACCGTTGCAAATCCCTAGAATCAAGCCATCGCGGTTGTTTAACAGATCCATAATCGCATCTGCGACTCGTGGGCTACGAATCACCGTGGCGATGAATTTGGCGGAACCATCCGGTTCGTCGCCAGCGCTGAAACCGCCGGGGAACATCAGAATTTGTGATTGGCGGATTTGCGCCGCAAGCGCGATGAGGGATTCCTCGATGTGCCTTGAACTGAGATTTCGGAACACCAAGATTTCGGCGGTAGCCCCGGCTTCGCGGAAGATTTTGGCAGAATCATATTCGCTGTTGGTACCTGGAAACGAAGGAATGAGAACCCTAGGTTTTGTAACTGAGCGCACCGATGAGGAAACTGGAGCCGCATCTTGAAACGGCAAGTCGCCAAGCGAACTCAGCGACGGAGAACAAACTCGGGTTGGATAAATCGGCTCTAGGGTAGCGGTCCACGCATCTTGCAACTCAGTGAGAGTATGAACCTCGCCGTTGAGAATCAAGGTGGGCTCGGCCGTAGTTTGACCGAGCCGAGTTGAGACCAACTCAGTCGGTAAGGCAGCCGAATGTTCGATCAGAAACGTAAAATAGCGCTCGGTCATGAGATCAAGAGCGGTGGTAATTTCCGCACCGAGATGATTGCCAAAACTCATTTTTGCCAGCGCAGCGGCAATCCCGACTTGCCCAATGTGATGAAGAGAGAGAATTCCCCCCGCCGAATTGAGCGCGTGAAGTTGCGCGGCAACTCCACGAAGCTGGCTGAAATCTGGGAGCTGGTCGGCATCTCGTGAAATTCTAATCAAAGAAATGGTAGACCCTATCTGTTTGAATTCCGGCGACAGCGCGAGACTCGCTTTACCCGGAGCAAGCGCAAAGGAAACTAGCGTCGGAGGAACGTCGAGTTCGTTAAACGAGCCAGACATCGAATCTTTACCACCGATTGCGGCAAGGCGAAGCCCGTGCTGGGCCTCATAAGCTCCCAATAAAGCGGCAAAAGGCAAGCCCCAGCGGCTGGCGTCCGTGCCAAGTTTTGGGAAATACTCTTGCAGCGTAAGTCGAATATCAGTCAGCGCTGCGCCCGCGGCCACCGCTTTACAAACCGATTCGGTGACCGCGTAAAGCGCACCATGAAACGGCGACCATGCAGAAATTTCCGGGTTAAAGCCCCAGCTCATGTAAGTGCAGACGTCGGTGCTACCTTCTAACAGCGGTAGCTTGGCAACCATCGCATCAGGAGGTGTAAGCTGGCGATCGCCGCCAAAAGGCCAGAGCACCGTACCCGCACCCACTGAGCCGTCAAAAATTTCACCCAAGCCTTTTTGTGAGCAGATCTTGAGAGACGCCAAGTGATCCGTGAGCCGCACCGCTGGCAGCGCAGAAACGAGATGCGGATTGGTTGGATTTTGTGGGCATGGTTCAAGAGAATTTGCTTGATGCTCATCCTGATAAGCTGAACTCGCAGCTAATGGGCTCACGCAAGATGCACCTGCGACGTGGATTTTGGTACTTTGTTGCACCCCGTTGGTGTCGAGGAAAGCGCGAGAAAGATTGACGATGGTTTTTCCGCGCCAATTCATCACCAAACGACCACTATCGGTGACATTGGCAACGTGCTTACACTCGAGATTTTCCTTGTCGGACTCGGCGATGAAATAGGCGATTTCTGAAGCATCCACGCAGATTGCCATCCGTTCTTGGGATTCCGAAATCGCCAGCTCAGTGCCATCAAGGCCCTCATATTTCTTCGCCACAGTGTCGAGATTAATCTCTAACGATGGCGCAATCTCACCGATCGCGACGGCGATCCCACCGGCACCGAAGTCGTTACAGATTTTAATTTTACGGGTCAGTTCCGGATTGCGGAACAGCCGTTGAATTTTACGCTCGGTAGGAGCATCGCCTTTTTGAACTTCAGCGGAATTTTCGAGCGCGGTGTCAGTGTGTTCTTTAGAAGAGCCGGTGGCACCACCAACACCATCGCGACCGGTGCGGCCGCCGATCAGCAAGATCACATCACCAGGAGCGGGTGAACCACGAAAAACTTGAGCCCGCGGGACAGCGGAAACAACCGCACCGATTTCCAAACGCTTGGCGACATAACCGGGGTGATAGACTTCTGCCACCTGGCCCGTCGCGAGACCGATTTGATTGCCATACGACGAGTAACCGCGAGCCGCCACCTGACAGATTTTTTTCTGCGGTAATTTGCCGGGGAGAGTTTCGGCAAACGGCGTGCGTGGATCGGCGGCACCACTGACCCGCATCGCTTGATAGACGTAGGAGCGCCCAGAGAGTGGGTCGCGGATACAGCCACCAAGACAAGTAGCGGCACCACCGAACGGCTCGATTTCAGTCGGGTGATTGTGAGTTTCATTCTTAAACATCACTAGCCACTCCTCAGTTTTTGAACCCGAAAGCTCCGATTCCAGATTTGAAATTTCGACAGGAACGACAATCGAAGCAGCATTGACCTCCTCAGACACTTCCAGGTTATCGAGCTCACCGGAAGCCCGCAGCTCACGCATCCCGATGAGGGCGATGTCCATGAGAGTCACCGGCTTTTCATCGCGACCAAGCGCACGACGAGTGGCAAGGTAAGTTTGCCAAGCCGTTTGAACCGGCTGTGTGTGTTCGCCGAAAGTAACCTCGTCGATCTTCGTCAGAAAAGTCGTATGACGGCAATGGTCCGACCAGTAAGTGTCGAGCATACGCAGCTCGGTAAGACTGGGGTCGCGCTGTTCCTCATCGCGGAAATAAGCTTGGCAGAAACTGACGTCCTCGGCAGACATCGCGAGGCCAAGTTCAGCACGAAGAACTGTAGGAATTTGGGTGGCAAAATCGAGGAGCAACGCAACATCCGGTGGTGCAGAAATTGCACGATAAGAACTGCTCGCCGCTAACGGCACCTCGTGGGAATCTACCGCATTGATGACGAAAGATTTGATGCTCTGAACCTCACTGGCGCTGAGGCGGCCCTGCAGCACGATGATTTTTGCAGCAACAATCCGCGGGCGTTCTTTACCGGTCAAGATTTGAACACATTGTGCCGCAGAATCGGCACGCTGATCAAACTGACCGGGAAGAAACTCGACTGCAAATGCCGCTTCATTTTCCCTGAGTGACAGGCAGCTAGAGATCAAATCTACCTGCGGCTCGGAAAAAATCAGACGCGAAGCGGAATCAAACTCAGCATCAGTCAGTCCATCACAATCATAACGTTGCAAGATCCGCACCGCCGTCAAACCGGGAATCGAAAGAGACTCGTGGAGGTCGTGCAGGAGCTGATGAGCCTCGGCGGTATGGCCAGCCTTTTTTTCGACAAAGATGCGATTCATGAGAACAGTGAGCGATAGAACTTAAAAAATTGTAGATGCGAAAAACCTACTCGGTAAGTAAAAGCCGCATCATTGGAAATTGGAATTATCCCAATCCAAATGCACGGCGATCATTCATTTTTTTCGGATGTGCCAAATTTCGACCAGTTGATTGCGCTCGGGAATACGACTGCTGAAGCGGTTAGTCTGGCCGAGATAGACAGCTTGAGTGAACTGGCCGGGACGCTTGATTGATGAAATCAACTGCGCCGCCGCAGTTGCCCGGTCGGACGAGAGGGTGCGGTTACCATCGACGTTACCGGTTTCTGAGGCATAACCGATCGCAAGAATAAGATCTCCATCCGGAATTCCAGTGACCATGGAGCGAACCATTTCATCATCTGAAGCTGCTAGGGCACTCGAGCCGGTGGCAAAATTGAGAGTTTTGAGCACGTTCGCACCGAGTCTAACACCAAGACTGCTGTAAGCTTGAGAGATTTCTGCATCCGGCTTTTTTTCCAACAAACGCAGGCTGCGAAATAGCTCGACAGCAGCAGGGAGAAGTTCGTTTTCAGAGCTCGCAAACAATTTGGCTTTGGACAGATCCCCTTCCAAATCCTTAACCCGAGCTTCGAAAAATTCCTTGGCCCGTAGCGTCTCCTCGAAACGGCGTTTAAGGTCGGCATAGTCGTCGGCAGAAGCACCGGTACTCATCGTCAGCATTTTCTGTTGGGCCTCTTTGAGTTCGGCAGCGAGGGCGTCGCGCTGGGCTTTCACGGCGGCCAGATCACGGCGTAAAATGTCGGAATCCGAGCCATTGACCAAAGCGCGCTGCAGCTCTCCTTGAAGCCGACTGCTTTCTGCCGCGAGACTCTGGCGAAGTTTTTCAGAGCGTAGAATTTCCGCATTGCGGGCGGTAAGCTCGCTATCTTTCTCACCCAGTAATTTTTGGTAGCTAATTGCCAGCGCCACCAGCGTGTCGCTATCTTTTTTGAGGCGAGCCGCAATATTCTCGAGCGGCTCGGAGTCACCTTCGATCGGGCGCAAGCCCATCGCAATACGTTCGCGATTCGTTTCGCTACGGATCGCATTCGCTTCTGCCTGAAGGCTCTTCAGATCGACACTTCCACTCGCCACATGCCACGATCCAGTTTTAAGCAGCATCGCGATCAAAACCCCAAGCAATGCGATAATCACAAAACCTAAAGCGATTGCGGGCGGTAGCTTAGATTTCGAGCCAACCCGGGAATCTTGGGTTGTGGCTGCGTTTTGATCTGTGTTTGGCGATTTCTCATCCGACATGGCGGAAGGTTGCCCACCCGAAGCGGCTGGTGTCAACCCGCCGCTTTATCAACACTCCGTCAATAGCTGCAAAAAATCTGCCGGTTGATCGAACAGATAAGTCGGTGCCGCAGCAGCAAGAGCCTCACGGGAGTTAAACCCCCAAGTGACCGCCGCAATCGGAATGCCCGCTTTTTGCGCGGCTTTGACATCACGCAGTTCATCACCGACATAGAGCAGCTCCTCGGGCCGTAGTGAAAACGTTTTGCGGATGGCTTTGAGATGCTTGGCTTTGCCGGTCAACTTGGAGGTCGACGAAATAAAATCAAACTGTTCACGAAGGGCATGAGTCCGAAGGAACAGCTCGACATTCGCGGTAGTGTTGGAGGTTAAAATTCCAAAACTGTGGACGTGACGACGTAGCTCGAGCAAGACCTCTGCGATACCCTCAATCAGCTGTAATTGCGTGATATTTCCACGCATCATGCCGGTACCGCGGGCAATCAAAGCAGGCACGCGCCGCTTCGGGATATCCAAGTGATCTAGCAACTCCTTAAGCGAAAGATGCCGCAATTGGTTTAACTCCGACTCCACGACCTCACGAATGCCGTAGTCCGGAGCAATCCGATTAAAAATTCGACGCGTCTCGGCCAAAGTGTCGGCGATTGTTCCGTCAAAATCAAAAACCAGTGTTTTATAAATCATTATGGATCCCGATTAAAACTAGCCGCCCAAATTTTGGGCTAACGGCAAATTTGGATGTATATCACCATCCAGGGGTGAATTTTCACCCGCAAGGTGACGGAGCAATGCCGCGAAGGCAATCATCGCGGCATTATCCGTGCAAAATACTGGCGAAGCCACCGAAATTTGCAGACCCTCGCGCACACCGACCTGCTCAAAAGCACAACGCAAAGCTTGATTGAGACTCACGCCCCCCGAAAGCGCGATTCGCTGGCGACCGGCTTCTTTCGCGGCTCGGACGCTCTTGTGCACCAGGATCTCAACGACCGCTTGTTGAAACGAAGCGGCGAGATCGGCCACCGGCAACACCCCTTGGTGTTTTTGTAGGGTATACAGCACTGCTGTTTTCAAGCCTGAAAATGAAAAATCCAGATGCGGCTCGTGCAACATCGAACGGGGGAAATCATAGGCTCGCGGATTCCCAAGGCGCGCCGCTTTTTCAATTTCCGGCCCTCCCGGATAGGCTAAACCTAACATTTTTCCAACCTTATCATAAGCCTCACCGGCCGCATCATCACGAGTGCCGCCTAACTTCCGATAACGACCCGCTCCTTCAACATCGAGTAACAGCGTGTGGCCGCCAGAAACAATCAAGCCCACATGCGCTGGAACTAAAGTTTCAGCGAGAAAAGGTGAGAGCAAATGACCTTCAAGATGATTGATTGCCAAAAATGGACGTCGTGCCGCACATGCCATTCCCTTCGCCGCCGTGCTCCCAATCAACAACGACGACGCCAGTCCTGGTCCGGTAGTGGCCGCAAAGGCATCAATTTCCGCCATCCGTACTCCAGCCACTTGCAGCGCGGTTTCGACGAGGCCGCGTAAATGCAGCGAGTGATTGCGCGATGCCAACTCGGGAACGACTCCACCGTGTTGGCGATGTAGCGGAATTTGCGAGTGAATTTCAGAGGCCAGCACCTGAGTCGCTTGACCGACGCTGCCGCGGACAATTGCCACGGCAGTTTCATCACAGGAAGATTCGATCGCCAAGAGCAGTGCCACACGCAAGTTCTTAACGGAACCCTCGGCAAAAACCCGAGAAAAAAGCATTCCAATAAAACCTTTTCCCGGTTTGAGTTTCGGAACAACCCTTCAAAATCCACTCCCGTCGTAAATTTAAGCAGTATTTCCGGTTTGAATTTCATCACCTCCAGCGGTGGCGGCAATGATTCTTCGGCAGTCAGACCCAACCTAACCGAGCTAGCCGTGAACTCGCTCCGTGAAAAACTCTCTTTAACTCGGGTCAATCGTCTCAGCCACCACGGCTTCAGAATTGAGTGGATCGAAATGTTCGTAGAAGCAAATCGCCTCCCCATAAAGTCAGTTTGAACTTCACCATGATCCGCGAGATCAACACCGAAAGCGCCAACATCGAAGTCAACAATTGGTAAAAAATCATCGCCGCCAGACTCCCGGTAAATTTTTGCATCGCAAAGCACAAAACGGCCGAAGCTTGCTTGATCTGCGGCAGCAGCCAACAATCATCACACCTGCTCATGCCACTCGTCCGTCACAGCCGTTTCACCGCCATTGATTTCGAATCTGCGGGTGCATCACCCGGAAAAACTGACAGCCCAGTGCAAGTCGGCCTCGCCAGTTGGTCGCTGGAAAACGGCCATGAGGCTGCGTTTGTTTCCTATCTTTATACCGATCAACCGATCCAGTGGGCTGCAAGAAAAGTCCATGGCATCGGCCCCGAAGATCTAATCAACGCCCCTTCCCTGCTTCTGCTGTGGCCTGAATTTAAACACCGCTTGGGCGGTGCGGTCGTCGTCGCCCATGGCAAAGGTACCGAAAAACGCTTTCTCCGCGCCTTTCCGGGACACGGCTTCGGCCCGTGGGTCGATACCCTGCTGCTTGCTCGCGCGGCTTGGCCGGAACTGCCAGATCACTCCCTCGGCGCGCTTTGCCATCACCATCAACTCACTCCTCGCATCCAAGCCCGAGTTCCAGGAAAATTTTGGCACGACGCGTTATTTGATGCCGTCGCCTCACTGGTCCTGCTTGCCCATTTGGTGGAAACTCATACCCTCGAACAACATCCGGTAACCGCCCTGCTACAGCCTAACACCTCAATTTGGCAGCAAAAACGCCAAGTTCAGTAACACCCTCATCGCTAACTAACAGCCACTTTACCCCAAAACCAAGCTTCCCCTTCTGAGTTGCGTTGGTTAGGCTGGTATTCTCATGACGCTACCTTCTCGGCGCACCAGTGGCTCTATCGCTATGGACGACTACCTCGAACAGATTCTCCATCTGATCGAGGCCAAAGGCTATGCCCGCGCGATCGATATTTCCAAAAATCTTGGGATCTCCCAAGCCAGCGTCACCAATATGCTCCAACGCCTTGACGCGGAAGGTTTAGTCAAACACGAAAAATACCGCGGCACGATTCTCACCGAGGAAGGCCACCGCATCGCACTCGCGATCATTGAACGGCACCAAACACTCACCCGGTTTTTACGCCTTTTTGGCATCGACGAGCAAACTATTTACAAGGACGTCGAGGGCATGGAGCACCATGTTTCCCGGCCCACTCTCAAGGTCATCCGTGCGGTGGCAGATGCGCTGGAGGCAGATCCAGTTTTGCTCGAACAAGTGAAAATCGCGGCAAGTCGCGAATCGCTCTAACTGCAACTCTGGCCGTCACGCTTATTCCGCTTCCCGCGCCGGTGGCCCCGTTTCGAAACGCATCAGATCGGCGATGAAAGTCAGCGGAATACTGCCCGTCTCACCGTTACGATTTTTTGCCAAGACCAGCTCAGCTTTACCCGCCTCAGCTTCACGCTCCTCATCGTTTTCGGCATAGTAAGCCGTCCGATAGAGCAAACCGACCATATCAGCGTCTTGCTCGATCGCTCCAGATTCTCGCAAGTCTGACATCCGCGGCACCCCGAGGCTCTTGCCGGTACGGCTTTCAGGCCCCCGATTAAGCTGGGCAAGAATGACGATCGGAATTCCTAACTCTTTAGCGAGGCCCTTAATTCCAGCTGAAATCTCCGCAATTTCTCGCTCTCGTGAGTTTTCAGCTTGCTTGGTGCGCGACTTCATCAACTGCAGGTAGTCGATCGCAATGAACTGGATGTCTTCGTCGCGTTTTTTGCGGCGGGCTTTGGCGCGGAGCTCATTGATCGAAATCCCCGCCGTGTCATCAATGAAAAGCTTCGCTGAGGAAGTTTCGACCGCCGCACGTTGGATCCGCTGCAAGTCCCCCTTGGTCGGAGTGTAGCCGCGAGAAAGCTGACTCATCGCAAACTTTGCGCGCGAGAAAACTAAGCGTTGAACTAACTGAAATGCACTCATTTCGCAGGAAAACACCATCGATGACTTCCCCTGGTCCAAGCAAATATGCTCCACCATATTCATCATAAACGAAGTTTTACCCATTGAAGGACGGGCAGCGACGACAAACATTTCACCCGGTTTCAGCCCATTGCTCTTACGGTCGAGTTCCTCGAATCCCGTGGAAATCCCCTGTGCGCCTTTTTCACCCGCGAGCAACGCCTGAAATTGTTCGATCACCTCGTTGACCGATTGCTTGATAGTCGGGGCCTTATTCGTTTCCGAGCTCTCGCGAATCGCGAGAACCTTGGCCTCTACCGAATCCAGCAAAGCTGCAACCTCATCCGGCGCATCGTAAGCCTGAGCAATCGCTTCGTTCGAATTCTGGATGATCGAACGCAAGACAAACTTGTCTTTAACGAACTGCAAATGGTGGCGGAAATGGCCGGGACTTGGCGCATAGGTGTAAAGGTCGGTCAACGACGACGGACCACCGACTCGATCCAGCAAGCCCCGATCCAACAAGCGCTGCACCAGCGAGACCAACTCGACTTCGTGGCCATCCTCGAACATCTGGATGAGGAACCCAAATAAGGTCGAGTGCGACGGCAGGTAAAAATGTTCCTGGGTCAATTTCTCTTCAATCGCCACCCCGATATATTCTTGGGGGTCTTGCAACATCGAAGACAGCAAGCTTTTCTCAGGGCCAAGCGCATGTGGCAAGGCGCGGGTCACATCATCCACCGCTGTGGCACCTTGCTGAAGATCCGCAGTTTTACGGAAGGAATTGGGAGCTTTGGTTTCGACGGCCATGGGTGGGCGGGACAATGGTTAAAGCCAAGCAGCAACGCAATCCATCTCTCACTCCATTCTGAAATTCCAAAAAATCCCTACGCCGACCAAGGATCCGGAACAACCCTAGCAGCTAGATTTTAGCCGCTGGCCAGTTTTAAGCCCGTTGACGCCAGCAACAAGAAAGCTAAGATCACATGTTAACCGACCATTAAAAATGTCGCTTATATTGCTTAAAGCGCTGAAATTCCTTACAAATTATCATGTTACAAGTACCGCTTGGCGAAATTGAGGACCCAGAGGTCAAACAAGCAGCCATTGATTTTTGTCGAATGCTACGCTGGCGTGAAACGGATTACGCAGAATACTCCTTGTTCAATTTCCTAGAATTGGCGATGAACCAAAATCCCCAGTTCATTTCATTGGACTATCTCGCGCTTCCCTTGGTCCTCGACCACAAAATGGCGGAATTGCGGGAGCATGGATTTTACGCGGTCTGCCGCGAACTGAAAAACAACGATGTTTTGGAGCAATATGATTCAATGAGCTTACTCGCATTTCTCAAAAACCATTTTGCCTATCTCTGGACCAAACCAAAAACAACCCAGATTCCAGCCGGACACGACATCACCACCAGAACGATCCTACAACAGCGCCGCAACGCTGGGCCGTGATTTTCGAACCAAGCGGCCCCACGTAACGGCGAATCATAAGTCCCGCAAATTTTCTGCAAGTTCCCCGTGGACCGGAGAATAACCGTCACGCCGGACGAGACTAAAGGCAGTTTCGAGAATGCCTGAGTTCATGAAGCCCGGCATGCGCCTCAAAAGTCTCAAACCGGTCAAATCTTCTCTATTTCCACTCACACCCCGAGCGCGAGTTTTAAACCCATCCCGAGGACAGCACATACCGCGAGCGTCGGAATCACTCCGATCTTGAATCGCTCCATGGCCAGCCATGCGCCGATCGCGACCACCGCGACGAAATAATCCACGCTCCCGCCCACAGGCCGCAGCGCATGCCAGGCGAACCAGATCCCGAGATTGAGAATGACTCCGACGACGGCAGCGGTGATGGCCGTCAAGGTTGAACCCAACCTCGGGCGGTCGCGAAGTCCCTCGACATGGGGAGCCCCGATAAAGACAAATAGGAAGCAAGGCAGGAACGTCACCCAAGTGGTAATTAGAGCGCCCAGCGTCGCTGCCGCCAACGGGGAGAAACCTTCCGGATGTTGCCACGCAGCCACGAAACCGACAAACTGGAGGACCATGATTAAAGGGCCAGGAGTCGTTTCCGCCAAACCCAATCCGGCCATCATCTGCCCCTGCCCAAGCCAGCCGAATTTTTCCACCGTCATTTGCGCCACGTAGGGGAGAACCGCGTAGGCACCGCCGATCGTGACCAGCGCCGCCTTGCTAAAAAATAGGCCCTCTTGGAAATGGATGCTTTCCCAGCCTAGCAGGATGCCGATCCCTATCACGGGACACCACCAAAGAATCATGCAGCTTGTCGCGATCAACAAGGTTCGTTTGAGGCTTGCCCGGGGAGCCGGTGGGAGTTCCACGCTGGGTAGCTCTTCGACTCCCGATTTTCCATGCCCCTTTCCAGCGGGAAACTGCCTTGGAAATCGTTTTCCGCCGACATAACCAATCCATCCGGCTGCCAAAATGATCAATACAAAGTTAATTTTGAAAACGAAGATTGCGGTGAATGCCAATCCGGCCAGGACCCACAAGCTCGAAGATTGAAGCGCCTTCGAGCCAATCCGTTTCACCGCCGAGACCACGATAGCGATCACCGCGGGAATGAGTCCGTAGAAAATCCCTTGAATCCAGAGAATGTTGCCTCCCGCCATGTAGAGCCAACTCAAGCCGAACAAAATAAAGACCGAAGGTAACACAAACAACACGCCTGCTGCGATCCCTCCGCGTGCGCCGTGCAATCGCCAGCCAAGATAAGTCGCCAACTGCTGTGCTTCAGGCCCTGGCAACAACATGCAAAAGTTCAACGCATGCAGGAAATGTTCCTCGCTCATCCAACGCCGACGCTCAATGAGTTCCTTGTGCATGATCGCAATTTGCCCGGCCGGACCGCCAAAGCTAATCCATCCGAGTTTCCACCAAAAACCAAGTGCCTCGCGAAACGTGGGGAAAGGAGGTGGCGAACTGGAGGCAGTAAATTGGTGCATCATTTTGATTTCAGAAAAGCGTGAAGCGCGTCGAAGCAGCCAAAGCCCGCGGCAAAAATAGCATCATCCGTGAGGCCAAGCTTGGCCCAACCTTTGAAAATACGGTCCAATCCGAAGGCTTCCACCGTTTGAAATTTGCCATCTTCCAGATCCGCATCGTGGATCATTTCGCCAAGTTTTCTCAGCACCTTATCTTGAAGGCCGAAGCGCTTCAGCAGCGTCTCGAACGTGCAGTCCTCGCCATGATGCGTAAACTCGACTCCCCTCATGTCATAGGGAATCGTGTCCGGATACGCGGCCGGATCCTTCGAAAAAACGAAGCTCGCTTTTGGATCGATGAAATTCCGAATCAGCCACGCGGAACCCACCCGATCAATCGCCGGCTGCGGACGCGTCAGCCAAGTTTTCCCCGCGAAGCGCCGGGTTGATAGAACGGCGATCTGCTTACCCTTCTGAGTTTTTTCCGGGAACGCCGTTACCTGCGCGATCAACATCGCGACGTCGTGAGCACGCGGGCAATCAAAAAAATCCAAGCTTCGAAGCTCCTCAAACTGACGCCGCAATTTTTCCAATTCCGGCATCCGCGATTCATCTGGCTGCTTCTGATGGCGCGAGATCAGCGCGTTAAGCGGCGCGACCAGTTCGGCATATCCAGCTGCGCGGGATTCGTTAAACTGGCCCACCATTTCCGCATGGCTGATGCCCTCCAGCTCCGAAACAAAAACGACAGTCGCCTCACCGCCCGCATCCTGCACCTGTTGTGCCAGCCACTGGAACCGCTCGAAAAGCTCCGGTCGATTCGGTAGCAGATAGGCGGATGCCTTGAAGGGCAGCGCCCCGGATTTTTTCATCTTTCGCCAAATTCCCACCCGGGCGCTGCCGCCCTTTTTCGGGAGACTGTAGAGCAACAAAAGCCAAGGGCATTCAAACATCGGTAAGAGGTGTTACATAACTGTTTCACCCGTATCAAGATTTTCATCGACACTCTCGGAAATTTTCCACATGCCCTAGAGTTCCATGAAATTCATCACCACACTCACCATGCTCGGTATTTGCCTGCCGATGATCGCCTCCGCTCTGGATTCCTCCAAGATCGAGGAAATCACCGGCCTGAAGGGCGCCCTCAACGAGGAGGAACAAGTTTTCAAGGTCACATCCCCCCGTGGCGATCTCGCCATCACCGTGGACGAATGGAAAATGCCCGTCTTCATGGGCCTCACCACTTGGGCTGCTTTCACTGCTGGCAAGGAGAAAGAGACGATGGTCATGGGCGACCTGGTCCTGCTCCAAGATGAAGTCAACCCGGTGATGAGCGTGCTGCTCGACGCGGGCCTGTCCGTCACGGCGCTGCACAACCATTTTTTCAATGACGATCCGAAAGCCTTCTTCATGCACATCGAGGGCGAGGGCGGTGTGGAAAAGCTCGCTCAGGGAGTCCGTGCCGCGCTCGACAAAGTGAAGGAAATCCGCACGGCCTCACCACAGCCCGCCAAATCGTTAGGCGGGATTCCTCAAAAAAACAGCATCTCCACCGCTCCGCTCGTCGCCGTGCTGGGTAGCAAGTCGGCAGAAAAGGACGGCATGGTAAAATTCGTCTTCGGCCGGAAAACGAAAATGCCCTGCGGCTGCGAGATCGGAAAAGAAATGGGCGTGACCACCTGGGCCGCCTTCGCCGGTGCCGATGACAACGCCGTAGTAGACGGTGACTTTGCCTGCCTCGAAACCGAACTTCAAGCGGTCCTCAAATCCCTCCGCGCTGGCGGCATCAACATTGTCGCCATCCACCAGCACATGACCCGGGAAAATCCACGCTACATCTTCCTCCACTACTGGGGACGGGGAAAAGCAAGCGATCTCGCCACCAAGCTCAAGTCAACCCTCGACACCCAAACCCAATAAAATGGATCCTCCGCGTTGCCTGTCCTTAGCGGATCACTCGCTTCATCGACAAACCTCCCGAGTTCATCTTCGTCACGCCAAGCGAAGTCATTCCGCCAGCCACCGCGCTCGGCGCGATTCCCTACGATGCCGAAAACATGACGACGATGGCACTTGACCCATGAAACGTTGGCAAACAAATTTATCGATAGCGTTCGACGACTCCAGCCAACGCTTGTTTCGGTTACCGCAATCTTTCGCGGCTCATTACCTTCGACCCAGATCGCGGCGTGCCGACCGCCAATCTGAAAATTTTCGGTGACTCCGACAACCTGTTTTTCGAGGCCAAACGCCAATGACTCGATGCCTTTTACGGTGAGCAATTCATCGACGTCGTCCCAAAAATTTTCTTAATCCGAAGGAATTGAGGTATCGGGATTTTTAAAAAATGCCACCTGAATACCAGCCTGGCTTTTTCTTATCATAAAAAAATCCCTCACAACTCGTAAGTCATGAAGGATGGTGGGTAGAGATGGATTCGAACCAACGTAAGCTTACGCTAGCAGATTTACAGTCTGCCCCCTTTAGCCACTCGGGCATCTACCCATTCCGCTT
>JAYWAR010000298.1:0-1510 GCA_043782285.1 Akkermansiaceae bacterium
AGAATACCACTAAACGCCATGGCTGAACGTCTCTATTTCGGGAAATTCGAAGAAGTCATCGAGCCACCTAACCTCATTGAGGTTCAGAGTCGCTCTTACGATGAATTCCTTCAGAAGGAAGTGCTCCCCAGTGAGCGAGCAGATGCGGGTCTCCAAGCGGTTTTCCGTGAGGTTTTCCCGATCAAAAGCTACGACGAAGCGATCGAACTCGATTTCGTAACCTACGATATCGAAGATCCGAAAATCACCTCTCTTGACTCGCTGCGCAACAGCGAGAGTTTCAGCGCGGCACTTTATGTGACGTTCAAGTTGAAAGACGAGACTGGTACCAAAAAAGAGCGAGTTTACATGGGCGAGCTGCCGATGATGACTCGCCGTGGAACCTTCATTATCAACGGTGCGGAGCGGGTGATCGTGTCCCAGCTTCATCGTTCACCGGGAATTTGCTTCGAAACCTCGCAGCATTTGAATGGTAAGTTGCTCCATTCCTTCCGGATCATTCCGGATCGCGGATCTTGGTTGGAAGTGCAGTTCGACACCAATGACCTGCTCTACGTTTATCTCGACCGCCGCCGTCGTCGTCGTAAATTCCTCGCCACCACTTTCCTGCGGGTGCTCGGCTACCCGACCGACCGCGACATCGTCAGTCATTTCTATTCTCCTGAAGCCCTCGCCCTCAGCGAAGCCATGGATGAAGGAGAGCTTGGTCACAAGGTGCCGTTCGAAGACATTCTCGATGGCGAACTCACGGTCGCTAAGGCTTACGAGCCACTCACGATTGGCATCGTTCGCCAGCTTTTGGCACTCGGTCATAAGAACGTCGAAGTGATCGACGGCCGTGAAGACGAAATTCTCCTCAAATCGCTGCGCAAAGATCCGGCGAAAGATGAAGAATCCGCGCTTAAAGATATTTACCGCAAGCTTCGTCCGGGAGATCCGCCGACTGCTGCCAACGCCCGTGCCTTGCTCAAGCGTTTGTTCTTCGATGCGAAGAAATACGACCTCACCCGTGTCGGTCGTTACAAAATCAACCAAAAGCTCGGGATCCAAGTCGATTCCGACCAACGGATCATGGTTCCCGAGGATTTCCTCGCTGCGGTTCGTTACATTCTGAAGCTGAAAAAAGGCGACGGTGTCATCGACGACATCGACCACCTTGGTTCACGCCGTGTTCGTGCGGTGGGTGAGCTTCTTGCCAACCAATGCCGCGTGGGTCTTGCCCGTACTGAGCGTTTGGTAAAAGAGCGGATGACTTTGTTCGACGTCAACATCGAAGGGATGACCCCGCAAAAACTGATCAACCCGAAGGCACTTTCCGCCGTGGTTCGTGATTTCTTCGGTCGTTCGCAGCTCTCGCAGTTCATGGACCAAACCAATCCACTCGCTGAGCTGACCCACAAACGTCGTCTTTCCGCGCTTGGACCTGGGGGTCTCAATCGTGACCGTGCTGGTTTCGAAGTCCGCGATGTGCATCCGTCCCACTATGGTCGGATTTGCCCGATCGAAACCC
>JAYWAR010000299.1:0-1508 GCA_043782285.1 Akkermansiaceae bacterium
GAGCGTCGCTATGCTGCCATGCCCCACTTGAAAAAGGCAGAACTCATCGAAGGAATTGTTTATATGGCCTCCCCAGTTCGCGCATCCGTCCACGGTATCACTCATGTTGATCTGGCAACTTTGCTGCGCGTTTACGCCACCCGCCATCCTGGCCTGATCGTGGCTGACAATTCCACTGTCCGCCTCGACACCTTCAATGAACCTCAGCCTGACCTGCTCCTGATGCGGGAAAATGGCCAAGCAACTATAGATGCCGAGGGTTATATAAACGGTGGTCCTGAGTTGATAGCCGAGATCGCCGCCAGTAGCGTTTCCTACGATCTCCATCAAAAAAAGCGCACCTATCTTCGCGCCGGGGTGCAGGAGTACCTCGTCTGGCTAACTGATGAAAACCGTCTGATTTGGTGGCAGTTTATGGACGGCGAATTTGTAGAGATTCTACCGGATGTGGAAGGTATTCTAACCAGCGCGACGTTTCCCGGCTTGGTGATCGACTCCGGTGCGCTCACCTCGGGCGACCTTGCGCTAGCGCTGACTCACCTTGCTTGAACCTCTCCAGAAACCTGAATTAGGACCGCTTCTATATCTCACTAATTATAAAACTAACACCATGAAACATTATATCCTTACAACTTGTCCCTCAATCACCCGTGCCCTGAGAGGGGTGGTCGCATCATTCGGACTCATCGCCGCTACCTCGGCGATGGCAGCCCCTACCGCCACTGTCGGCGTCGTTCTATCGACCGAGCAGTTTGCCAACGCATCAACGATTCACGCCACCAGTGGGGATCGTTTAGTCCATCCTTCTAAGTCCTACACCTATGCCTTGTCCGCGACGATGAAGGGCGAGGTCGGCAAGCCGATCGGCAAGCTAATACCGGACGGGACGTCACTCGCGTCATTTCTCGAAGGGTTATCACCAGGGAGTTCTGCAGTTCTCAAGCGCAAGGTCTCCAATCCCACTGGCGCGCTTCCATTGGAATTGTTTAACAAGACGATTTCTGGAAGTAAAAAAGTGAGCGGATTCGGCACGATGAAGATTTCGCTGACGGTCATCGGAAAAATCGTAGCGAACGGTGAGGTCATTCTGGATGTTAAGAACGTGAAATTGGTAAGCAGCAAAGGCGTCCCACTTGGTGGCGTTAAATTTGGTAAGAGTTCGAAATTCAGCGTGACCGCTGCTCCTCTCGTTTCATTCCCGAAGCTGGAAGTGGCGGCGAACGAATCGGCCGGAGTTGTGACAATTTCCGTTTCCCGTCTTGTCAACTACACCGGCACCGTTTCGGTGGACTATGTGACAGCCGACGGCACTGGAACTGATGGCACCCACTACATTGCGAAAACCGGCACTCTGACGTTCGCGCCGGGCGACACCAAAAAGTCCTTCGACGTGAATCTCGTGAACAATGAACTTAGGAGTAACCGCAAAATAAATTGCTTAACTTTTGCTTAGCAAATGGTATGTCTCTCGGAGTGAAAGCATTACCCCACGAATCGATCAGTAACCG
>JAYWAR010000300.1:0-4342 GCA_043782285.1 Akkermansiaceae bacterium
CTGAAAATTACGATCCCGAAAAATTCCTTCAGCGCAAAGTTAATTTTCTCAAAGCTCGCTCAGACAACGGCATCACGATCCCGGTGCGTGCTTATGTCACCAACGCCCTTCACCCGATCTGTACCACTGTAGAAATTCAAGGTCTCGACCGAATCGGGTTACTTCACGACCTCTTTCACGTCATCAACCAGCATGGCCTCAACACCGCTCATGCGCGGATTTGTACCGATAAAGGCGTTGCAATGGATACACTATACATCACTACTGCGGATGGTAAACAAATCGAAGATCAGGCACAACTCGAACAGCTCGAAGCACAATTTGGAACCCTTATTTCACGTCCCGAAACCGCAGATTAAGTACATTTCTCCCATCCAAACCCCGAACAAATTGAATAATCCCGAGATTCATTAAGATTCTGCTTGGCAATCCTCGGGAGATTTTGCAATTTCCGCGCTCGCCCACTTCTCGGGCAAACGTAAAAGACGCTTCAATCATGTCCGTATCTATCCGACTCAACCGCAAGGGCACCAAAGACCGCCCTTACTATAAAATCGTTGCTGTTGACAGCCGCAAGCGTCGCGACGGACGTTTCATCGAACAACTCGGTACTTACGATCCTTCGCTTGAAGGCATCAACTTCAAAATCGATCTTGCAATCGCAGATAAATGGCTTGCCGTGGGAGCCAAACCCTCTGAAACAGTAAATAGCATGATCCGCAAAGCTCGTACCGCTGCTGTTGTTATTCAGTCTTGATTCATTTTTGATTTAAAATTTCTTCAAACACCGCGTTCCATGAGGAATTGCGGTGTTTTTTTTTGAAAATTCTACTGACGAATACGACTCCGTAAACTGCTTAAATCTCCCCGATGCCGCCAATCAGCTTTGAACAATTCATGGCCCACGCCTTGTACGATCCAGAACATGGCTACTACGCAAGGCAAATTACGGGGATCGGAAGGAACGGCGATTTCACCACCGCACCAATGCTCTCAGCCGCCCCGGCGCGAGCTATCGCCCATTGGGCAAGTCAAGCAATGGCCGAAAATTGTTGCCAAAATCTTATAGAAATTGGCCCGGGAAATGGCGTACTGGCTGCTCAAATCCTTAAATACCTACCCTGGAAACTGCGCTGGAGGACTCAACTGCACTTGGTCGAAACCTCAGCCCCACTCGCTGCGCGTCAACGTAAACTGCTAGGAAAGCGAGCGACTTGGCATCGCAACACCCGCGATGCCCTAGCCGCCTGTGGAGGAAATGCTGTGATCTTCTCGAATGAACTGGTAGATGCTTTTCCTGTTCGGCGATTTCAAAAAACCGCATTAGGGTGGCAAGAACTCGCTATCGAATTTGATCAGTCAAAGAGAGTGCTGGAATCCCTGCTCGCCCCTGCCCCCTTGCCCGACTCATCAAGTTTCCTCATCGCCCATCCCTTAGGCCAATGGATCGAAGTTCACGATTCCTATCATCACTATCTCACGGAATGGCTACCCTCATGGAAATCTGGAAAAATACTAACGATCGACTATGGCGGAAACGCTGAACACCTCTATCACCGCCGACCTTACGGAACCCTCCGCGCCTATCTCCTTCAACAAAGGCTGGAGGGCTCCGCAATCTATGGAAATCCGGGCCGCCAGGATCTCACCGCAGATGTAAATTTCACCGACCTCCAAAACTGGAGTCGTCCGTGGCTCTACGAGCAAAAAATCACTAGCTTCGGCGAATTTCTCGATGGCGCACTCGACGACCATGACCTGGTGGATCCACATGGCGCAGGTACAGCCTTTCTGGTACTCGACCAAAAATGCAAAGCTTGAATACGCCAGTCTTATTCATCTGCTAATTTCAATCTAGAGATTTACCCGTTCGTCACATTTCAAGCTGCTGATAAAGAAACGTAGTAACAGCTACAATCTCAGCAATTCGTTCATTCAAGCGAGTCCCCATACCATGACCGGAACCCGAACAAAGCCTGATTAAAATAGGATTGGCTGAAGCCGTCGCATCTTGTAGTGAAGCAGTCATTTTTCTCGAATGTGAAGGGTTTACCCGGCCATCGTGCTCACCCGCAAGAAACAAAACTGAAGGATAATCCGTCCCACTCAGGACATGGTGATAAGGCGAATAGCGATGAAGCGCCTGAAACTGTTCAAAATCTTTAACCGAACCAAACTCAGTCACATTAAATGCTCCATTGGGGTCGAGTTCCACACGCAACATGTCAAAAATCCCTACGTGAGCAATCACCGCTCGTGCGAGATCTGGATGCTGAGTTAGGAAAGCTCCCATCAATAAACCACCATTGCTGCGGCCTTCCACTGCCAATTTGGCAGAGCAAGTATAACCACATTTTATCAGATGCTGGGCACAAGCGGCAAAATCATCAAAAACATTCTGTTTGTGGATTAAATTTCCATTTAAGTGCCACTCTTCTCCGTATTCACCACCCCCCCGAATATTGGCTGCGACATAAACTCCACCCCGGTCAAACCACAATCGCTGGGTGAAATTAAATTGGGGTCTCAAGCTGTGACCATAACCGCCGTAAGCGTATAGCAGCGTAGGATTTTTACCATCCAGTTTAGTTCCTTTACGCCGCAAGATATTCACAGGAATTTGCGTCCCATCCTTGCTAATCACGAATTCTCGTACTAATTCAATATCACTGAAATCGACTGGGGAAGTGTTTACCAGTGCCGTAATCACGACTTCATCAAGACCTTTTTTCTGTTTCGGATCATACAAACACCAAGCATCCGGTTCGATAAAACTGGATTGTCGATAGAGCACACGATCCTCATTCCTATGATCCATCACTGCGATTAACCCAGTCACTCCTGAGTCAACTGCAATCGGTAATTGAAGTTCATTTTCTCCCGAAAGATCGAAACGCCTGAGCTGAGACGGGCCACCCATGAGATCCGTCACATAGAGATAAGAGGAAGTAACGATAAAACTTTCGATGACGGCATCACTTTCTGGAACGATGATCGTAGCATCGTTTAATCCCAGCGATCCATCGAGAGGCAAACAAAGGATTTTTCCCCGAGGCGCGTCCATCGTCGAACGCAAATATAAACTTACCTCGTCACTGGCAAATTCAGCAGCTTTTACCGCATCCTCAAAACGCGTCCATTGATGCCATGATGCGTCAACACCAACCCGCAAATCAAGTACGTGCAGCGAATACTCGCCGCCATCACCATTTGCGACTGTCGCCAGCAACCAACGGCCATTGCCAGAAGCCTTCAAGGCAATCATGCTAATGCTAGGAAAATCTAACCCTGTTGAATAAACATCTTCAGATTCGCAGGTTCCAAGTTGGTGCCTATAAATTTGTTGGTAGAAATTGAGATCAGCAGTAGGTCTTTCTCCCTGTCGCGGGTAACGGGTATAATAAATCGTTTTTCCATCCGATTCCCATGCAGCACTTCCCCCTGCTGTTGGATACTGAACTCTTGGAATGAAATCGGGTAAAAGCTGACCTGTTTGTGTTTCGTAGAAATACAAAGTCCCATCCTCACTGCCATATTCTGAGAGACTCACCGCCACCAACTTCCCGTCAGGCGAGGGGACAAACCAATCGATCGCCACATGACCACGAGGCTCAATTTCATTGCAATCCAGAATCACTTTTTCTGATTTAAGATCATCTACCGATGATAGAATAACAAGTAGACGTTGTTGTTTTGGCGGTTCAAATTTAAGCACAAAAAACCAACCGTTGCATGATATTAATCCACTATAAGAAGGCCCAACTCGGTCAAACAATTGGTTTAGTTGCTTCTCAACTTCAGCCCTATCCGAAAGCGCGTCTAGATGAAGACGAGTCTTTAAATTTTGATGTTCCGTCCAAATTTTGACGGCGGGATCTTCAGCCTCTTCCAGCCATCGATACTTATCCTCAACCATCACCCCATGATATTGATCTATAGAAACTGCAACTTGCTTAAATTGAGATAGATCATCATTTAAATGGTAAACTGATGCGGACATAGGAAAGAATAAAGTTAAAAGTTCGTGGGTAGTGTAAATCTTCGTCTGTAAGTTCGCGAGGCACCCGCCCGCCGCAGAAGCGGCTGATAGAGTGCAGCGGAATCGGCGGCTTCTGCGGCAGGCGCTCTTCTTGGCATCCGGGTTGTCAGTGCCCGTCCACGACCTGATGCTGAAGGTGCTAACCAAAAACAGCACAAGCTATGAACGAACAAACACAGAATATCCAACATCCAGATTTCATCAACCTCCTTCTCCAAGACAGCCTCGAAAACACCATCCCGGGAATCTCCGAACTTCTTATAGCCGCCGCCATGCTTCTCGAGCGAATCGGTCACATCGGAG
>JAYWAR010000301.1:0-4340 GCA_043782285.1 Akkermansiaceae bacterium
GCCGCGCCGCAGGTCGAGAAGGTCCGGTAAATCTGCGTGTCCAACTCCGTTCGGTCCGTGATCAACACAAAGGTCCAGTTCCCCTTGAGCTTCCGGAACACTTTCTCCGCGAAGAACACCATCGAGTAACTCTTGCCAGAGCCTTGTGTATGCCAGAAAACGCCTATCCGGTTCTTTGAACACGAACCCTCACCCCCGGCCCCTCTCCCAGAGGTAGAGGAAAGTCCTTTGGCGATCTCCATCAGCACATTCTCGGTTTCGTGAAGAACTGCCGCGTTCTTGAAACGAGTCACCTTCAGCTTTTGCGAGCGCAGATAGGCATCACGCTTTTTGTCATGAGCCTTCGCTTCATCGGAGTCGTGGACCTCACCATCGCATTCCACGACGAGCCCAGCTTCGTGGCAGTAGAAGTCGCAAATGTATTCGCCGAATTGGTGTTGCCGCCGAAACTTCGCTCCAGCGAGCTGCCGCTCCCTCAGCAGATCCCAAAGCACCTCTTCCGCCGGTGTCTGCCGCTCCCGTAACTCGCGAGCCCGCTCCACCATCCCCGCCACCTGCAACCCACCGCGATAGCGAGCTACATCTTCCTCCCTCTCCCCGTGGGAGAGGGTCGGGGTGAGGGTGCGGCCCAAAGCCGCAATAGCGCGGTTCACTCCGAGAAACTGATGATTCTTCGCCAGCAGCTTGCTCACGCCGCCCTTGCTGTCGGAAAAGCGGGTGAAGTTCTCGATCAGATCCAGCAGCCGCCCTTTCTCGCACGTCCCGCGCAGCAGCGTTTCCAGCGAAATCCCCGCCACGTCCTCCTCCCTCGTCGCCTTCTTCCAATCGCCGAAATGCTCCCACTCCGCCGTCAGGCTGCCGATCTTGCTTTGCACCCCGTTCGAGACCAGCAGCAGCGCGTTGTAGTGGAATAGCTGCGGGATCGTCTGCTTGTAGTCGCGGAGGTTTTGGAAATCCCTCACGCACGTTCACTCCCGGCTTCTTCAGCTCGATGAGCACCAGCGGCAGGCCGTTCACGAAGCCCACCAAATCCGGCCGCTTCAGATACAGCTCGCCCGCCACCCAGAACTGCGAGTCCAGCAGGAAATCATTGTTCTCCGGCACCTCCCAATCGACCACAGACACCACCTCCACCCGCTGCCCACCGTGCTCTTGATCGGAAAACCAAACTTTAACGCCCTGCTTGAGCAGCTTGTCGATCTCCCGGTTCGCCTCCGCCAGACTCAGCGCCGTGCGATCCCGGCAAATCTCCTCCACCGTTCCCTCAATCTCCTCCACCGGCAGATCCGGGTTCAGCCGTTGGAGCGCCGGCCGCAGCCGCGAAACCAACACCACCTCCCGCTTCCCATCCCTCCCCTGATGGCTGACACCACCGCTCCATTCGTCGTAGCAATTCACCACATCCCAGCCCAGCTCATGCTGCATGAGCTGGATCGCAGGTTGCTCGACGAGGTGGTCTTCGGTGTAGTAACTCATAGCAGTAACTAGTGTGGCCTGTCGTTCTGGATTTTATGAGTCATTGCCTCGTTGATATGATTCAAAATAGACCATTCAAAACCTTAAACATTTCTTCAAACCTACCGAGAGTCGAAGTTGCGAAATAAGAAGGAGATAATGCTAACTTGCCCGCACTCATTGCAGGTCGATAATGATTGAACCGAGGCTTTCCAATCAACGATGATATCTGCTTCAATATAGGACCATCCTGATCGGTTATAGCTCCCATTTGCACAGATGGATGCTCCGGAAAAGCAAGACTGAAGAAGTTCACATACTCCGCCTTTTCGAATAAATCTTCAAGATCCGCCACGTCGCCTTTCAAGCTGTCAAACTCATCAAAGAACCGGACATTCTTAGCCTTTATTATTTTTTCCTGAATAGGATCATCTACACGACGCTTACCTTTTTGATCTGTAAACGTATCCAGCAGGCATGCAATATTCAATTTGTTCCCGCGAAGCAGTGATATAAAACTCACCACTTTATCCAAGCCTCCCACAGGAACGAGCGTAAGATCATCTCGCAAACCAACCCTGCCGTCAGATTCCAAAATCGCTGACATCATCGTAAGGTAAATCATGTCCGATGGCCCCTCGACAAGAAGGTTGTTCTTGGAAATAAACAAATTTTGCGCGATGTCATATCCCAAAGCCGCTTGCAAAGGGAAAAGGGTATCCGAATCACGTTGCTGAATTGCCTCCTTAATTTCAGTTCCGTTCGCAGCCTCGAAAACGGTTCGCACCCTACCCAAGTGATTAGGATCTACCATGAAAGGAGAATGCGTGGTATAAATGATCTGATAGTTTCCACATAGAGATTCAAGGAATGCAAGTAGATCAGCTTGGGCTGTAGCATGTAGATTGAGTCCCGGCTCATCCAAAACAAGAATGTATTCGCTACCCTTGTCTTCTTGGATGCGACTGAACCAAACAATGAACGAGAAAAACCAATTAAAGCCTTTGCTTCGATTGGAAAGCGGAAGACTGATAAGATGCTTATCGTTCCAAACTCGAACATTGAGATAACGCTGACTTCCCTCAGGTTCGATATAAAATTGAATACGAAGACCAGTATTGTTTTTCCAATAGGTAAATAGCTGGCGCGTAACCTCATTGGCTGTGGCTTCCAATTCTGCCACGAACCCTTCAAAATTACTACTGGCCAGAATATCGTCGGCATTAATGTCTGCGAGTTCGAACAGTGCCTTAGCCGTCTTTTCTTGGTCGGTTGTGATCTCGCCTCGCGATATCTTTCCGATGTCGATTCGCGCCGGAAGTTCGTAGTATTCAGCAAAATACATAAACTTCGGGATCTTGTTACTAATGTAGGTGTCCCAGATATGTCCGCCCAACCAGTTCTGCCATCCGGCTTTGGAAAAGAACTGCACAATCTCGTCTACAGCCCCGAGAAGCTTTGATGACTCGGGTTGTTGGGGGGCGGTACCTGCCTCGGCGGCTTTGGCACTTCCTTGAGCAACTACCGCCTTGTATTCAGAATCAACCGCGAGGCGAAGGGCATCAAGATCCGATTTCTCCGACGAAAGGACTAACCGCTTTGTCTCCTCAGGAGACAGCGCATGGGCGAGGGCTATCCGACTTAGAAACCTTTTCCTATCTGGGGAAATTCCTCCAATCTGGCGTTTATTATCGTATGTTGTAGTGACTGAGAATTTTTTAATCTTCCAGGCTTCTTTCCCGATGACGGAGTCTATTTCTTCTGCTTCCTCCGGTGTGAGTTCATAAGTGCAAGTGACGGCATTCCCGATCTCGCCAGACTTATCGTATCGCTTCTTTTCTTTCCTAGGATAGTCGTGAGTAGGATCAAACTTGAACTTTGCGTCCTCGATGAAATATCTCGTTTTAGAAATAGCTTCGAGGGCGGCCGTTTTACCCGCCTCGTTTTTCCCCACAAGAATCGTCACTTTCGAATCCACATCGAACGCTTGATCCGACTCATATGATTTGTATTTGTGAATGGTTACATTAGTGAGTTTCATAAATTATCGGGTTAATATTTGGACGGTATCTTCTAGCGAGAAAAATCTTTCATTGAACATTGTCGGCAGCAGCAGATCGCGTGTCTGTCTGAGATTCTGAATCTTTCTGAACAGCTGCTCGATTTGCTCAAACATCGGTTCAGTAAGGGTATGGAACCGACCGAGGAGATTACCAGATGGGTAAACGAGCTTCATGCCCTCAAACTTGCTCTTGTTAACATTTCCCATCGTTGCTCCGTTGGAGCCAAGATTTTCCAGCATTTGCTTGGCTTCTCGGAGCCAGAAAAACAGAAACTCCCGACTGGCTTCATCCGCCAGAACCACCGAGTTGATCTGCTGCTTCGTTTGGCAAGGTCCGGTCGTGATTAAAACGACTCCGATTGTTGCGATGCAGCTCACGCAAATCGATCCTACGGGCAAAGTCTTGTTGGCCTGCGATTGCGCCCCAGCAGTTGAGAGGTATTCGTTCGTCCGGAGGATGAACATCTGTCCGTGCATGTCAGGCGTCTTAAGAAACGAAATGTCCTCACCAAAAAAATCCTCGTTGGCCTTGCTGGGAGTCTTTCCAGTAACAACTTTACCAAAATCACTGATGGCTTTCACTTCCCAGCCCTTGGGAATCGGCCCAAGGGGCGAGTCCATAAACTTTGCGGATTCGTGGCGGGGAAAGCGGAAGTGGACGAACCACTCGCGGTAGAGGGATTGCGTCATGTTCTCCAGGATCTTGATGCGGCGCAGGTTGTTCTCGATCAGGTCGTCGTAGGCCGAGAGGATGCCCGCGATCTTGCGTTGGGTGGGCGCACCGCCGGTCAGGCAGACGATTCTGCTACGCTCCATCGTCTGC
>JAYWAR010000302.1:0-4335 GCA_043782285.1 Akkermansiaceae bacterium
TAATCGTCGTGGGTTGTGGGGTGATTCTGGCATTGACGCTCGGCAGCATCGCTTGGTTAGAATACCGTCAGGATTCTTATTTGCTCGCTCTGCTGAAAAGTTTTGGAACGCCCTCGTCGCTGCTCTTGTTACACATGTTTTTCGAAAACTTGATGCTCGTTCTTGTTGGGATCGTGCTGGCACTTGTGACTTGGACTCCGCTATTTAAGATCGTTGCACCGCAGATGCATTCGATCGGTCTTCATGCCACGGGGGCTCCGACTTTACCGACTGCCGACCTAGCGATCATCATTCTCTCTGGGGTGGTAGGGGTGGTGTTGGCGATGATTCCTGTGGCTTTTGGTTTGCGCAGGCAAGCTGGGTTAATTCTTCAGTAAGCATTTTTGAAAGTTGCTCGGATGGGAATGAAATTGAGCGTGGGTTGGTTTTTGTCGTGATCGGTTCTTGATTCTTAATACGGATCTTTAGACTCTGTCAGGGATGAAAGTCGTAGTACTGACTGGCGGGATCGCTTCAGGTAAGTCGAGCGTGTGTCGCTTGCTACGCGAGTGGCTGCCAGCGGTGGTGATTTTTGATTGTGATGCGGCAGTTCATCGAATGCTGGAATCCGATCCTGTGGTAACCTCGCAGATTGGTGAGGTCTTTGGCAGCCAAGCGCTGGATGCCCGGGGGCAGGTTGATCGGCATTTCTTACGCGGGCGGGTTTTTGCGCAAGAATCGGCACGAATCTGCTTGGAGCAAATCCTTGATCCGCGGGTTCGGCAGGAATGTCTTGATTCTCTGGCGCAGGCTGTTAAACGGGGGGCGGAATTATTCGTCGCAGACGTTCCGCTCTTCTTTGAGAAGGGATTTGATTTCGGCCAATCTCAGGTGCTCGTTGTCGCTTCTTCCCGCTCCACTCAAGTCCAGCGGCTCAAGGCACGCAGTGGGTTCGATGAACTCTTGATTGAGTCGATTCTCGCTGCCCAACTTCCGCTCCAAGAAAAGATGTCCCGCGCGGATGTAGTTTTTTGGAACGAGGGGCCGCCTACGATGCTGCGCGCTCAAGTCCGTCGTTTTACCCAAGCTTTTTTCATGACTCTTCCTAACGAACCCAACGCTGCAGAATCTCCGGTTGCTACCGCTCCGATTACGACGGTGCCCGTTGCTATCGATATCAATCAATTTCGTCTCAAGTCGCTCGCCGAATTACAAGCGATGGCTGAAGCGGTGCCAGCACGGATTCAGGGTGGGATTTCGAAAAGCCAGTTGATCTATGAGCTCTTGGGTTATTTTGCCCGTGAAGGAGTGGGAATGGTGGGTGAGGGAATTCTTGAGCAGGGGAAAGATAATTTTGCAATGCTGAGAGATGCGCAGCGTAGCTTTCGGCCAGGGCCTGATGATATTCATCTTGCGACGAGTCTGGTGCGCGATCACGGCTTGCGCGTCGGAAATTTGGTTAAAGTTCGGGTGCGGGCGGCTTGGGAACGCGACAAATATTTGTCAGGCTACGAAGTTTTAGAAATCGAAGGCAGGCCGGTGGCAGACTACCAAGCACCGAAGGAGTTTGATCGACTGACGCCGCTTTTTCCAGACCAACGGATTCACTTGGAAGGGGAGGGTAATGATTTTCTGGGGGTGCGGGCGATCGATCTGATTGCGCCACTCGGCAAAGGTCAGCGGGGGATTATCGTGGCTCCGCCGCGCGGGGGGAAGACGATTCTGCTGAAGCAAATTGCTCGCTCGATCCGTTTGAATCACCCGGACGCGGAGCTGATTATTTTGCTACTGGATGAGCGGCCGGAAGAAGTGACCGATTTCGAGGAAACCGTTGGCTCGCAGGTTTATGCTTCGACGTTTGATGAGTCGCCTCGTCGTCATGCCCAAGTCGCAGACTTGGTGATCGAGCGGGCCAAGCGACTTGTCGAGCAGGGTAAGGATGTGATACTTTTGTTAGATAGTCTTACTCGTTTGGCTCGTGGACATAACTCGGCAATGCAGGGTGGGCCGATCGGCTCGGGTGGGGTGAGTCCGGTGGCTTTGCAGAAGTCGCGGAAATTTTTTGGAACGGCCCGCAATGTCGAGGAAGGTGGTTCACTTACAATTTTAGCGACGGCTTTGGTAGAGACCGAAAGCCGTCTGGATGATGTTGTTTTTGAAGAGTTCAAGGGCACGGGGAATATGGAGGTCCGGCTGGATCGCGAGCTTGCCGAGCGGCGAGTGTTTCCGGCGATTCACATTCCACAATCGGGCACTCGCAATGATGACCGACTCTATCACCCGGATGAGTTTTTGAAAGTGGTGGATATTCGCAAACAGCTCGCACAACAGCCGATTGGTGATGCGATCGAAACGTTGTTGGCAAATTTGAAGGCGACTAAAACCAACGCTGAATTGTTACTCCGAGGACTCCGTTGAGGTGGGAATCTGGCTTGAGCGGAGCAATTTCGCTGCAAGTGGACAGCGTTTTTCGCGCAACTGCTCCGTTGACACGGCTATGTCAGCTGCATAGCCTCCCGCGCCTTGTGCTGGGCCACGGGAATGATTTTTCGGGTTCAGCAAGCAATGCTCCTAACTCGATATCACCACAACGATGGCAACCAAAAAGAAGGTGGCGAAGCCCGCCGCCAAGACCAGCGCTCCGAAAGCCGCCAAATCCGCGGTCAAAAAAACGGCAGCGAAAAAGACTGTTTCCGCCAAGAAGATCAAATACGTCTACAATTGGGGAGCCGGTAAGGCGGACGGCAACGGTAGCATGAAGCCACTTCTTGGCGGTAAAGGTGCAAACCTTGCGGAAATGACCCGGATTGGTTTACCGGTGCCTCCGGGTTTCACAATCTCCACCGAGGTTTGTACTTATTTCTACGAGAATAAGCGGACCTATCCGATTTCCCTTCAGGCGGAAATGGAAGCGGGCGTAAAAAACATGGAAAAAATCATGGGCTGCAAGTTTGGCGACGCCAAGGGCATGCCACTGCTGGTTGCGGTCCGTTCGGGTGCGCGTGACTCGATGCCTGGGATGATGGACACAATCCTCAACCTCGGCCTCAATGACCAAACGGTGCTCTCACTCGCGGCGGTCACCAAGAACGAGCGCTTTGCTTGGGATTGCTATCGCCGCTTTGTCCAGATGTATGGTGACGTCGTCCTCGGTGTTCAGAAGACCGAAGGCGAAGATCACGAGCCTTTCGAAGTCGAAATTGAAACTTTTAAACATCATAAATACGGCAAGGAAATCATCGATTCCGAGCTCACCGCAGATGACCAAAAAGAACTGGTCAAGCGTTTCAAAGCTTTGGTGAAAACCCGCACTGGCAAGACCTTCCCGAGCGATCCATGGGATCAACTTCGTGGTGCCGCAGGTGCGGTCTTCGGCTCATGGATGAATGATCGCGCGATCGTCTATCGCCGCAAATATAACATCCCAGCGGCCTGGGGAACTGCCGTCAACGTGCAGGCGATGGTCTATGGTAACACGGGTGAAACTTCGGGCTCAGGAGTCGCTTTCACGCGTAATCCTGCGAACGGAGTGAACGAATTTTACGGGGAGTTTCTGATGAATGCCCAAGGCGAAGATGTCGTCGCCGGCGTTCGCACCCCTGAACCAGTGAGTAAGCTGAAGGCTGCAATGCCGAAGCCATTCGCTGAACTGATGAAGGTCCGCTCGATCCTCGAAAAGCATTTCAAAGACGTTCAGGACGTCGAGTTCACGGTGCAGGAAGGCAAGTTGTTCATGCTACAAACCCGCAACGGCAAGCGTACTGCCGCTGCTGCTCTTAAGTTCTCGATGGACATGGTGAAGGAAAAACTGATCGACTGGGAGACTGCGGTATTGCGCAACCCCGCCGATCAACTCGACCAACTCCTTGCTCCGATCTTTGACGTCGTCGAGGCGGCTAAGGCCAAGGTTATTGCTACCGGCCTTCCTGCCGGTCCAGGTGCCGCATCCGGAAAAATTTACCTCAATGCCGAACGCGCCGTGCTCGCTGAAGCCCGTGGCGAAAAAGTTCTACTGGTTCGCACCGAGACGAGTCCGGAAGATCTCCGTGGCATGATCGCCGCAGAAGGTATTCTAACCTCCAAGGGTGGCGTTTCCTCGCACGCCGCACTCGTTGCCCGTCAGATGGGTAAAGTTTGCGTCTGTGGTGCAGCTGGCGTTGAGATCAATTATGAAAAATTGACGGTGACCGCCTCGGGCCAGACCTTCAAGGAAGGCGACTACATGAGTATCGATGGTACGAGTGGCACCGTTTATGGCGGCGAGCTCAAGTCGGCCCCCTCAGAAATCATCGCAGGAATTGTCAGTGGCGATAAGGCCGCGATTAAGACTGAAAAGTATAAGAGTTTCCTTCAGTT
>JAYWAR010000303.1:0-4331 GCA_043782285.1 Akkermansiaceae bacterium
ACCGCTTCTTCGAGCTCGAAGAAGCGGTCGGCGATCCCGAGCTTTTCGCCGATCCCAAACGCGCCACTGAGATTCTCCGCGAACACGGCAAGCTCAAGCAAACCCTCGCGCTTTGGCAAAAAATCGAATCCTCCAAGCGCCAACTCACCGATAACCTCGAACTCGCGAAATCCGACGATCCTGATTTTTCAGCCATGGCCGCCGAGGAAATCCCCGGCCTCGAAGCGACTCTCGAAAAACTCGGCACCGAGCTTCAATACGCCCTGCTCCCCGCCGACCCCAACGAGGATCGCGATGCACTCATCGAAATTCGTGCGGGTGCCGGAGGCGACGAAGCCTCGCTGTTCGCCGCCGAGCTGATGCGGATGTATCAACGATACGCCGACCTTCGCGGCTGGAAATGCGAGCATTTGGAAAGCAGTCCATCCGAAGTCGGGGGCTTCAAAGAAGTGATTCTCAAAGTCACCGGCCAAGAAGTGTTTCGTTATTTAAAATACGAATCCGGCGTCCACCGAGTCCAGCGGGTACCCGCCACCGAAACCCAAGGCCGCGTCCACACCTCCACCGTCACCGTCGCAGTGCTGCCAGAAGCCGAAGAGGTCGATGTCGAACTCCGCCAAGAAGACCTCCGCATCGAAGTTTGTCGCGCCGGTGGGGCCGGCGGCCAGCACGTCAACCGCACCGAATCCGCTGTCCAGATTTTCCACCTTCCCACCGGGCTTTACGTCCGTTGCGAAGATGGCCGCTCGCAAATCAAAAATAAGGAAATGGCTCTTAAAATCCTTCGTTCGAAGCTCTACGAACAAAAACTCCGCGACCAACAAGAAGCCTACTCCAGCCACCGGCGATCGCTCATCGGCTCCGGCGACCGCTCAGAAAAAATCCGGACCTACAATTTCCCCCAAAGCCGGATCACCGACCACCGCATCGGGTTCACTTCTCACAACCTCGCTGCCACCATCGCCGGCGACCTGACAGAGTTCACCAACGAGCTGCAAAAAACCGAAATGGATGAGCGCTTGGCTGAGGCCGGACTGTAAGCGGTGAGCGGGCCGTGGCGGAACACTTCCGACTCAGCCCTGAATGGTTTTCCTCCCCCGCCAAGCGTGGCCGAAAAACAGTGCGGCGAAGAGGAACATGAAAAACGAGAAAAACTGACCCTTGGTGAGAAAACCCACCATCGCCGCATCCGGCTCGCGAAATTGCTCGCCGAAAATCCGGAATGCCGCGTACAGCGTGAAAAATAAACCCGTCAACAGGCCAGCCGGCGCTTTCGGGAAACGGATTCTCACTCCCCACAAAATTGCAAACAGCAGCAAGCCTTCCAACAAACCTTCATAAATCTGCGACGGATGCCGTGGTTGAAGGTATTCCGCCAGAGTTTCCGACAATTTCGGGTTGCTGCGGGCCGCCGCGATCAGGGTGTCCAACGATTTCGCATCCGCCAGTGCAGGATCCACCCGCACACACGCCTGCCATGCCTGCGCCTGAGTTTCGTCGGATTCCTGAATCAACGATTGCGGAAATTTAACCGCCCACGGCACCCCGTTCGCCACCCGCCCGTAAAGCTCACCGTTGATAAAATTGGCCGCCCGGCCAAAAAATAAACCCAGCGGACCTACGACGCTCAAGCCATCCGCCAGCCCAGCCCACGCGACCCGATGCTTTTTGGCGTAGATCCAAGTAAAAACCGCCAATCCGAGAATTCCTCCATGACTGGCCATCCCACCCTCCCAAACTCGAAAAACCATCAGCGGATCATGCGCCAATGCGTCCCAACCCACTTTCGGCAAGTGATAGAACAGAATGTACCCCAGCCGCCCCCCGAGAAACACCCCAAATAAGGCACAAGCGGCGATGAAATCCCCCACTTTTTCCGGTCTCATCACCCACAAACCACCTTGCGCCAGCCGCCGCAGCAGCAGGAACCCCGCTACAAAACCCAGCAAATAAGCCAGACCATACCACCTGAGCGCCAGCCCCCCATAAATCGGCAACGCTATCGGATTCAAATTATGTACGTAAATCGCAAACACCGTGGAAGCACACACAATCCTCCCTCCGCTAGCAAGCCGGGATCAATTTCCTCATTCTTCGTGATAGAAATTTCCAAATCTCTGCCTACGCTCTTGGCATGCCGAGTAAGCAGCAACTCCTCGACCTCCAATTCATCGATGCGCGTCACATGCTCATCAATCTTGCCGCGTTTCTCGACCGGATCGACCGCCACCCGGGTGCTGACGACTATCGCTTCTCGGCCCTGAAAGCAGCGCTACCGATCTTACTCACCGCCCGCCCTGACCGCGCCAAAGCCGTCTTAGAATCGTTCTCCGACTCCAGCACCGAGCTCCCGCTTACCGCGCCGTTCCAAGGCGCAAGCGGCGCGGCTCTGCCCTCAATTCCAGCTCACGGCTCACTCCCAACTGTTTCTGAATGAAATACATCGAACCCCACGCCCACATGGTCAGTCGGACTACCGACGACTACGAAAAGCTCGCGCTCGCCGGTTGCGAGGCACTTTGCGAGCCCGCATTCTGGGCCGGGTTTGACCGCTCATCGGCGGATGGGTTTTACGATTATTTCCGCCAACTCACCGAGTATGAGCCCAAGCGCGCGGCCAAATACGGAATTCAACATTACTCGTGGCTGTGCATTAACCCGAAAGAAGCGGATGATCCGGGATTCGCCCGTGAGGTGATGAGCCTCATTCCTCAGTTTTTGGACTGCCCAACAGTCCTAGGGATCGGGGAAATCGGCCTCAACAAGAACACCCGCAACGAACTGGCCATTTTCGAAGAACACGTCCAACTCGCGCTGGACCGCAACCTGCCGATTTTAATCCACACCCCCCATCTTGAAGATAAACTCAAGGGCACTCGCCTGATTCTTGATTCTCTGGCGGCATTTTCGCAACTCGATCGCGCGAAAGTCATCATCGACCACGTCGAAGAGCACACCATTTCCCACGTCCTCGACGCCGGTTACTGGGCGGGGATGACGCTTTATCCGGAAAGCAAATGCACCCCGAACCGCGCGATTGATATGTTGGAAATCTACGGCACCGAGCGGCTGTGGATGAACTCCGCCTGCGACTGGGGCCACTCGGATCCTCTCGCCGTTCCAAAGTGCGCACTCGAAATGAAACGCCGCAAACACAGCGCTCAACAAATCGAGCAAATCGTTTACCATAACCCCCGCCAATTCCTCAGCCAGTCGCCCAAATTTATCTCACCTGCAAATTTTGAGGGATTAGGCACTGCAGACGGCGCTCCTCGCTTGTGAAAGTTTTCACAAAGTACGCTTGCGGGGGCCGCCCTTGCTGGACATATTCCCGCGCGAGCACCGCCGGATTCCACTTGCACAAGCGTCCGGCGCACTTATTTAGCCATGAGCGATACACCTTCGGCGACAGCGGAAATGAAACTGCCTAAAGATCAAGCTGCCGAAAATGGCTTGGTCAACGTCCAGATTGACGGCGTTTGGCATCAATTTCCCAAAGGCACACGGATGATTGAAGCGTGCCGCCAAGCGCAAATCACCGTCCCGCACTATTGTTATCACCCGAAGCTCAGTTCCCCGGGAAATTGCCGGATGTGCCTGGTCCAAATGGGCATGCCGCCGCGACCGACCCCCGGCCAAGAGCCAACTCGCGATGAAAACGGCTATGAACCGATCGGCTGGATTCCACGCCCGGTGATCGCCTGCGCCAACACCATCGGCGAAAACATGGGTATCCGCACCACCGGCGAGCTCGTCGAAAAATGCCGCGAGGGCGTGATGGAGTTCCTGCTCATCAATCATCCACTCGATTGCCCTATCTGCGATCAAGCCGGAGAATGTCGCCTTCAAGAACAATCCGTTCAACACGGCCGCGGCGTCTCACGCTTCGTTGAGATGAAGGTAAAAAAGCCGAAAAACGTTGAGATCGGGCCACGCATCCGTCTCGACGACGAGCGTTGCATCATGTGCAGCCGCTGCATCCGCTTCATGGACGAAGTCGCTGGCGATCCGGTGCTCGGCTTCACTCAACGTGGCACTCACACCACCCTCAGCGTCCACCCAGGCCGCCTGCTGGATTCCAATTACTCACTCAACACCGCCGACATCTGCCCAGTCGGCGCATTAACATCCAACGATTTTCGCTTCCAGATGCGAGTCTGGTTCCTGAAAGAAACACCAAGCATCGACGTCAATTGCGGCACCGGCAGCAACATCACCCTCTGGACTCGTGGCAACAAAATCCACCGGATTACCCCACGCCAAAATGACGAGGTAAACTCCGCTTGGATGCCAGATTCACATCGCCTGAATTTCCACTACATCGACAGCGC
>JAYWAR010000304.1:0-4322 GCA_043782285.1 Akkermansiaceae bacterium
CAGTGAACGGGCGCGTTTGTTTTTGGAGCAACCATTTTTAGCGAGGACCGGTGTCATGCATAATGGACAGCGAGTATGTGCCGCTACCAGCCATTGCAAAATTAAAATTAAGCTCATTAAAATGCCCAGCACGATTGCGATATGGGTCAGTGAATGATCGTTTTGAATGAGAGAGCAAACCAAAATCACTGCTGCTGTTGGAGCAAGAAAGTAATTTAAACAAACTAGGGAAGAGACAAACCGGAAACGGAAAATCGTGGATTTTGAGCGAAATTGATGCATGGGGAGGAGAATCTATTACCGCATTTATCCAAAACCGTTTATTCACGTGAGTAAATACCATAAAGGCGGTGGATGAATCTGCGGCCAAGCGAGAGGCGCATTTATTTGCGCGAGCGGCTTTTTTTTGCGGCGGGATATTTCACGGATTTTGGTGGCGGGGCAGGGGTGTTATTTTGCAGGGCCTTGATTTGATCACGAAGATGGGCCGCACGCTCGAACTCCAAGCGTGACGAAGCTTCGCGCATTTGTTCTTCGAGCTCAGCAATGACACGCGTTTTGTCATAAGTCTCGGGAGACTCGCTGACCTTCGAGTTGTTAAGATCTTCGGCGAGCTCGCGTTCTTTCTCGTGGGTGTGAAGGCTGTGTTGCAGTGGCCGTTTGACGCTTTGTGGGATGATCCCGTGTTGTTCGTTGTGTGCTTGTTGACGAGTACGGCGATAGGCTGTGATGTCGATGAGTGCCTGAATTGAGTCTGTGACTTTGTCGCAAAAAAGCACGCACTCGCCGCCGATGTGACGTGCCGCACGTCCTGCGGTCTGGATCATCGAAGTTTCGTTGCGGAGGAAACCTTCTTTGTCGGCATCGAGGATGCAGACCAGTGAGACTTCGGGTAGATCCAAGCCTTCTCGCAGCAGATTGATCCCGATGAGAATATCAAAGGTTGCCGCGCGCAATTGGCGGAGAATTTCTACCCGTTCGACGGCATCAATATCGGAGTGAAGATAGCGGCATTTGAGTCCGGTACCTTGCAAATACTCAGCGAGATCCTCGGCGGTCTTTTTGGTCAGAGTGGTCACTAACACTCGTTCGTGGCGCTCAACCCGCTGTCGGCAAAGTTCGATGGTTTCGTCGATTTGGCCCTTGAGTGGCCGTAAAATTAGCACGGGATCAAGCAAACCGGTGGGTCGGATGATCTGTTCGACGACGAGTGGAGTACCGCGTTGAGTCGGGTCGAAATCTGCCACAGCTTGGTCATTGCCGCTAGGTTTGACCTTGAGTTTTTTGAAATCAAACAGAGGGATATTGCCTTCGGCGGTTTTAGCTTTTACCGGGATGAAAGTTTTATTTTCCGGTCTCGAATTAACGATTTCAAAAGGTCCCGGGGTCGCTGAAACATAGACTCGTTGGCCAGTCATCTGGATGAATTCCTCGAAGCGTAGCGGTCGGTTATCTAAGGCGCTGGGTAGGCGGAATCCATGATCTACCAGCACGGTTTTACGGCTTTTGTCGCCTTCATACATCCCGCCGACTTGTGGGATGGTCGCGTGGCTCTCATCGATGAGTAGTAGGAAATCCCGCGGGAAGAAATCCAGCAAGGTGTATGGCCGCGCTCCTGGCTCGCGGCCGGTGATGTGACGAGAATAATTTTCGATCCCTTGGCAAAACCCCATTTCTGCCATCATCTCTAGATCGTAGTCCGTCCGCATCCGCAGTCGCTGAGCTTCGATCAGTTTGTTTGCGGCTTCAAATTTTTTCACCTGTCCGTCCACTTCTTTGCGGATTTCGAGCATCGCGCGTTTCATTTTGTCGCCGGGCGTGACGAATTGTTTAGCTGGGAAAAACGTGTGGCTTGCTAGGCGGTCGATTGTTTGGCCACTCAAGGTGTGAATGCTGGTGATGCGCTCGACTTCGTCGTCGAAAAATTCCACGCGGATCGCCGTTTCATCGAGATACGCTGGATGAACTTCGACCACATCACCGCGGACGCGGAATTTCCCGCGACCAAAGGCAATATCGTTGCGTTCAAACAACATCCCTACCAGTGAGTTGAGAAACTCCTCACGCGTCAGTTGTTGTCCTACTGATACTGGCACCATCATGCTTTGGTAATCCTCCGGCGAGCCCAAGCCGTAAATGCAGGAAACTGAAGCGACGACAATCGTGTCTTGGCGTGTAAGTAGCGAGCCCATGGTGCTCAGCCGCAGCCGTTCGATCTCGTCGTTAATCGCTGAATCTTTTTCGATATATGTGTCGCTTCGAGGAATGTAGGCTTCCGGCTGATAGTAATCGAAATACGATACAAAATACTCAACGGCATTGTGAGGGAAAAAGTTTTTGAATTCGGAATACAGTTGGGCCGCGAGCGTTTTGTTATGGCTCATGATCAGCGTTGGCTTGGCGTGCGCTTGAATCAGGTTTGCCATGGTAAAGGTTTTGCCTGAGCCGGTCACACCGAGCAAGGTCTGGTGGTGGTTTCCTGCGGCAAGCGATTTTGAGAGTTTGGCAATCGCTTGCGCCTGATCTCCCTCAGGCTGGTAGTCACTCACGAGTTGAAATGGCATCTGGCTGAGTGATAAACTCGGATCGTGGTGGCGGCAAGGGTTCACCCGCGCCGCCACCACTCGCTTTTTAATAACCCCCAATCGTAAGTCACGCGGCGGTGAAGCATAAATCCAACTCTTTGTAGCTCAGGATTCGGCGAGATCAAGGCACGTGCTCGCAACCCACAGACCCTCCGAAAAAACCTGTATAACAAAGCGATGATGATCTGACAACGCAGTCGAGCAAACCGGGTTGTGGCGATTTCGAAATCTGCGATGAGCCACTCTGCCGTCGGTGTTGCCAGCTCACTTAAGTGGGTTATCACCGCCACCAATTCATCCTTCGAAAAGCAATCGAGAAAAAAATTTGTGACAATTAGATCAAATTTATAAGTTGGTTCGGTCCATTTCAACAAATCGATGTGGATGAATTCCACTTGCGCTGAAGTCACCTTAGCCTGTGCAATTTTCAACATTTGTAGGCTGGAGTCCGCGACGATGATTTTAGCCTTTGGAAATTGGCGCAGACATTCGGGTAGAAAGCGTCCGTGGCCTTCGCCCGCCAGTAGCACCCGCTGCGGTGCTGGGATTTCAGCGAGGAATGCGATCCGACAGCGTTGTAATTTTTGGCCCGCAGCGATTGTCTCCATCGCCTGGTAGAATGGCGCCAGGTGGTCAAAACTCATGAAATGTTATTATGATCGTTTCGGCTGAAGTGGAATTCAGGGGTGGTTGGAAGTGACAGTTGATCGGCGATCTGACCAGCCTGTTAAATGGCATTTGAAATTCATCCACGTCTTGCGGCTGGCGGCATTGAGATTGGGCAGCTCGGTGGCTGCCGTTTACTCTTAAAAGACAACGCACTATTCCCATGGTTGCTGCTTATTCCTGAGGTTGAGTGGATTGAGGATTTGCACCAGTTACCGCCCGATCAATACCATGAAGTGATGTATACACTGCGGCGGGTTAGCGAATTTGTCGTCAGTCATTTTAAACCCGAAAAACTCAATATCGGGTGCATTGGGAATCAGGTTCGGCAAATGCACTTGCATATAGTGGGGCGGTTTGTTGGGGACCTTGCTTGGCCAGAGACGGTTTGGGCTTTTGCGGGTAAAACCGGTTACACGGAAGCGGAGAGTTCAAAAATCCTCACGGCTGCCCGTGGGTTTCTCGGTTTATCTTAAAATGCTGCGATCTTGCTCGCCAGTCACCGAGTCCGGCAACGGGTGAAAACATATCGCGCTCGTCATTTGGGCGAGAGGCGTTTAGGGATGGAAGTGGACTGCGAATTAGAGATTCCGAAGCGACCGAGGGCGGTTTTTAAGTGGCTGTGGCTGGTGTTTTTTTTGCAAGGGATGACGCCGGGGTTTTGGTTGCCGGCCTTGACCAATATTCTTAAGGCGCAGGGCTTGGGCTCATGGGTCGCACTTTGTTTCGTGGTGCCGACGCTGTGTGCGATCGTTTCGCCCTTGATCGGCGGGGCACTGGCTGACCAGCGGGTGGCTGCGGACCGATTGTTTGTGTGGACGTCTTTGGTCGGTGCGGTGGTACTGCTGGCGGCATTCGGTGCCTTGGATGCGCGTTGGAATCCTTGGTGGTTTGTCGGGTTGTTGGCAATTTACTCGATTTTCTCGGGTCCTTCATGGGGCTTGCTGGCGACGATTTCGCTGACTCATCTGGCCCACGGGGAACGTCAATTTCCACAGGTCAGACTGGGAGCAACCCTGGGCTGGATGGTGGCCGGGCTGATGACTAGCTACTTGTTTCATGCGGATACCA
>JAYWAR010000305.1:0-30464 GCA_043782285.1 Akkermansiaceae bacterium
TTCATTACTAACAGCTACTATTGGACAGTTAACATCGGAAAGCCAACGCTCTCCCGAAGTCGAAATGTCGCGGGCTGTAATAGACTATCTCCGCGGTAATAGCGCATCGGCTACCACTCGGCTGATGAACTTGCGCTTGGCTTATCCATTTTCGTCAGCTGTGACAGAGCCTATCAGCAAGTTACTTGCTCAATTTTCTCCCCGACCATAGATAATATATTTTAAATATCTAATTCAATTTATATTTCTCAGGAAAACAATTTTTCGTATTGGTGGATCGCAAAAGCAGATTTTGCTGTTTCTATTTTTCATAAGTGATCGGAAACGCAAGAATTTTTCTTAATTACCATTTCTTCATGAGACCCAGCTCTAAAAAAGGGGTGCTCGCACGATGCGTGGTATTGCCTTGTTGGTAAAAACCCAAATTTCGATTTAAGGCCCAGCCTGTTTTTGCGCATACATTCCACCCCGTGGGAAGGTCGTACTCCCACGAAAAACCCACATGTGTCTGATAATACTCAACAGCTCTGCCGTCAGAAAGCAAATAAGTGTTATTCAGCAATTCCCCATAAAGTGAGAAGCTCATCTCATCATCCAGTCGATATTTGAGCTTTGAATCTGGAAACATCAGATCTAGTTCCCAGTGAGGTTTAAAATCGGCAACTAGCCCAATCACGGGTAGCCAGTTCGTACCACTGAGCTGCGAATAATAAAAACCAAGTTTAAGACGCAACTGATCATTGAGTGGATAACTCACTTCAAGTATGATCGGCATATCAAATGCTCCATTGGACAACTCTTGATCTCCATACAATCCAGGCTGAAAGCTCAGCGAAAAAACAGAGTCCCCATCAACTTGGTATTCCAGATCTATTTTGGCTGCCGCAAACTGCAACGTTTCAGGCAGTGACTCCGCGATTTCAGTTAATTGCAAGCGATCCCAAACGGCACCGATTAGAACGTGCCAGTGCGCATCCAAAGCATGATCCAACGTAAAGTTGAACCCCGAATGAGTTTCATCTGTTGTGAAACTGTAAATTCCATCGACTTGGGTAAGCGAGGCTTGTACCGATTCCATTTCTCTAGCTAACAGGCAATTTTCGAAACCTAAAAAAATAATAACAATCCAGTAAAACATCAGTTGTCTATTGATTTGATTTCATATTTTTTAACCGCTTGATTCACTTTACTTGATCCGAGATTTCACGGTTTTTGCTCTACCGCAGATGGATCATTGAGTAACCAACGCAGCACTTTTTGTTGTACCGAAGGTGGGGCCAACTGATGAGCACCCTCAAAAGAATGCATACTGACAATCGAGCCGGCTTGCTGAAGTCTAGCCATATCTTCATCGACGTAACGATTAGCAGCAGTATCCTTATTACCATTGACCATTGCTACCCGCATCTTGGGGTAAGGAAGTGAGTAATAAATTTTACCGCCGAGCCATCCACCATCCGCAAAAATCCCCGCCCACGGACGATCGATTTGCGCCGAATAATGATAAGAACGCCATGCACCACCTGACACCCCACCCATAAATACTTTTTTTTCGTCATGCGCCACGGTAGCTTCAATCTGAGGCAGCAAATCTTTAAAACATTCAAGCATCTCGGCCTCGAGAATGGGATCGTTATCCGTATTGCGGAAATAATCCAAGGATACCAAGGTCATCCCAACCGCTGAGGCAGCCTCAATGTATTGGTAAATTGACCGTCGTCCGCTGCCACCGGGATGGAAAAGAATTAACATCGGTAATTTTGCAGCTACAGCTGCAACTGGTGGGTGATAAACTACGTAAGGTGTGATGAACTTTCCGGTACCGCAGTGTTCGGTGACCGTGCCTCCGACCTTGACCAGCATGTTTCTCGCTTCCTCGTCTTGCTCGACCCACTGCAGAATCCAAGCACGATCGATCGAAGAAAAGTCCCCCTCACTGATCTGAACTTGCGTTTGATCAGCAAGTCTCAGAGTCACCTGCTTATGCGACTCGTCGTAAGTTAGGATTTCAGCTTGCTGCTTTTTTCCAGAAGCTAGGGTCCATTCTCGCATTTGATCGTTCGCATTTACCGAACTTAAAGGACATAAAAACAGCAGCAGGAGTAATCGTTTTTTTATCATGCAATTTTTAGTCTAAATTACCCACAGAAAATGACAAGCCTGCGGACCGCTCATTGCCTCGTGAAATCACAGCGCTTGAATTTCATTCTCGGTCTTTTTGTGTCTCCGCCCTTGCTATGAAGCGGATGAGTGCATTGACTTTCTGCCACCTCATTTTTTTCATTTTGAAAGCTCACGAACTCTATACTGCTGTCGATCCTGTCATTGTGACTCAAATCCTCGATTGGTTTCGCACCAATGACCGGAATGTCTACAAATCTGCGGTCGCCACTTTGGCCGCTAACCGTAAACTCCGACCCGTTTTTATTCAGAAAAAATCGATGCTCGACCAATATTCTTGGATTCACAAAACTTTGAAAATCAATGCCTGTAATACGATTGGCGAGCATTTACTACAAGCTTATCTGATGGCTGGCCAGCAATCCCTACTGGCCATGTTTTGTGACGGTATGGGTATTCCCCATGACGGCAAAGGCTCAGTTGTTGGTGAGCTGCCCAAAAAACTTGATCCGAGTCGCCTTGAAACTACAATTGAGCGCTTAGTCGATATTTTCGAGCCCAAGCTTTTCACGGTTTACTTACATTGTTTTAATATGCAAACCGCTGGCGGTTGGCCCGAGCTCACCGCGAAACTTGAATCTGACCAACGCCTCAAATTGGCTTAAGGTGGATTATAGATTCAATGTTATCGCTTTAAAAAAAGCTTACCGCCTAAATAAAAATTCTTAATCATTAATTACCAACGGTTAACAAAATTTTCATGCCCAAAGTCTATGTCAAAACCTACGGCTGTCAGATGAACGAGCGGGACTCCGAGCAAGTCGCCCGAATGTTCAGCGAAGGAGGCTACACGCTGACGACCGATGAAAACCAAGCGGACGCAGTGCTTATTAACACCTGCTCCGTTCGTGATCAGGCCGAACAGAAAGCTTTGGGCAAAATGGGCAATTTGATTCACCGCGGCCGCGATCGCAAACATGTGGTTTACGGCTTCATGGGCTGCATGGCCCAATCCCGCGGTGAGGAGTTGTTTCAAACTTTACCCAAGCTCGATGTCGTCGTTGGCACTCAAAAATACCATAAAGTTTTCGAATATGTGGACCGTATCCTCCAACGGCGGCTCGAAGCCCGCATGGATGACCCCGCATTTTCGCTCCGCGGCACCAGCGTCTGCGACACCGCCGAAGAAGAAGGCTCGCAAAATACCATTCGCGACCACATCCCCAAGGCTCATGAAGCCTCCGCCTTCGTCTCGATCATGCAGGGCTGTAACATGCGCTGTTCATTTTGCATCGTCCCCGACACCCGTGGCAAGGAGCGCAGTCGACCCATCGCCGAAATCGTCGCCGAGGTTCGCCACCTCGCCACCCACGGCGTTAAAGAAATTACCCTACTCGGTCAAATCGTCAATCTTTACGGCCGCACCGAATTTCCAAAAATCGCGGGTAAATCGCCTTTCGTCCAACTGCTCGAAGCCGTCCATCAAGTCGAGGGCATCGAGCGCCTCCGTTTCACCTCGCCGCACCCCATCGGTTACCGTGACGACCTCGTCACCGCCTTTATCGACTTACCCAAACTCTGCTCGCACATCCATTTCCCGATGCAAAGCGGCTCTGACCAGATCCTCCGGCAAATGCGCCGCCCCTACAAAAACGAAAAATTCATCGAAATCTGTGAAAAAATGAAGGCTGCCCGCCCCGGCATCGCGATCACCACCGATATGATTGTCGGCTTCCCCGGCGAGAGCGAGGCAGATTTCCAAGCCACCATCGACACCGTCGAGCGCCTTAAGTTCGACAATGCTTTTGTTTTCCGCTACTCGAAACGCCGTAATACCCCGGCCGCAGAAATGGACAACCAGCTCGACGAAACCGTGAAAGAGGAACGCAATCAACGTTTGCTTGCCGTGGTTGATCGTCTCGCCATCGCCAGCAATGCCGCCGTTGTCGGCACCCGCCAGCAAGTGCTCTGCGAAGGTCCCTCCAAGAACAACGCAACTCGTCTCAGCGGCCGTAGCTCCCACAATAAGATCGTCATTTTCGACGGCGACCCGGCTCGACTCACTGGCCAGCTTCTCGACATCCAGATTGAGGAATCCACTGGCTTCACGCTCTTCGGCACCGCCTGTTTGAAATAGACCATCACGACCTCATCGAATGCAAGGACCTCGTTCCTCGCGATGAGACTGAGTGCCTGTCCCTACCGTCTAAGATGCTAGAGATAAGCCAGCATCAGAGACCACAGTTGTTTGATAGCTCACCCGTGGCAGCTTGGACGCTTGAGCAGTTATGGCCAAACGATGGGTGCCGACAACAAGGCACAAACGGGGCTGGTTTGAGCGTGTTTGTTAGAGCAACAGCAACTGTAGGACGACTAAGGTGTTTTTCTAAACGCGAAAACCTAGCCGTTTCTGAATAAGGCGGGTAGCGATGTCGTGCGATAGGGCATCGGGACGCTGAGCATGGGTGGCTTAAGCGTAGAACTCATGGAGCACTTGCACTGAAAGAGCGAGAACCGTGCAGGTGAGAACTTCGGTGACGATGGCGGTTTTACTTGCGTTCGTGGATTTATTCAAAGTGACAGATCGAGTATTAAAGCTAAATTGTGGACTCGTTATTGGACATCGTTATAAAATCAAGGATCGAATTGACTGGCCAAACGTCCCAGTGGTCCTGAGTGCCGAGGAAAAACTTCGCTTGTCGGCAAGAAATGAAATCGTCATAATCGCATCGTGATTTCATTTGCGAAACTTTTTGGAAAGTCAGATCGATTCTTTGAACTCCTTGCTTTGAGTGCGAAATCTGCGCACCAAAGTATCGAAGCTTTAGCCCGATTGTTAAAAGAATCTGAGGGAAGTTTATCACTCGCCGAGTTGGCAGTCGCACGGCGTAACGAAAAGAAAAATGCCGAAATCATCAGCGAAGAACTGGTGAAGGTTTTCATCACGGCCCTTGAGCGAGAGGACATAGAAGCCTTGTCCAAAGCCCTTTATCGGATTCCCAAAACCGTCGAGAAATTCGGTGAACGCTATGAAATCATGCACCACTTGGTGAAAGCCGAGGATTTTTCACCACAAATGGCCATTGCCCAAGACGCCGCACTGGTGGTGGTGCGAATGGTCGATATGTTGGCAAAAAGCCCGCGCTTAGAGGATATCAAAGCCGAAAATGACACGATGCAGGAACTCGAAGGCCGCGCGGACCAACTGGTCCTCGGGTATTTGAAGGAAATCTACTCAGGTTCAATAGACCCCATTCAAGCGATGGCGATGCGCGACCTCTACGATTTACTTGAAAAAGTCATCGACCGCTGCCGCGACGCCGGCAACGTGGTCTCACAAATCGTTTTGAAAAACTCCTAAGACTTCAATTATATGAGTCTCGGAATTATTTTTTTGGTGATCTTTATTGCCCTGTTGTTTGAATACATCAACGGCTTTCACGACACCGCTAACTCGATCGCTACAGTCGTCGGCACCAAAGTGATGACCCCACGCCAGGCAATCGCGATGGCAGCGATCACTAATTTGATCGGCGCACTTGCCGGACACGCCGTCGCCAAAACAGTTTCTTCGGGGTTAGTGGACGCTCAGTTTATTTCACCGATGGTTATCGTCTGTGCTTTGCTAGGTGGGATTGTCTGGAATCTTATCACCTGGTGGTTTGGCTTGCCGTCCAGCTCGACTCACGCCTTGGTTGGAGGCATCTGCGGTGCAGCCGTCGCGAGCGCTCATGACAATTGGCATGCGATTATTTGGTCAGTGAAAAAAGTCAAAGACGGTAAGGAAGTGATGGAAGGAGTCCTTCACAAGGTGGTGATGCCGATGATTACCTCACCGCTCATTGGCTTTTTCGGCGGCTTTCTGCTCATGGGATTGCTTTACTTTTTGTTACAAAAAGCACGACCCCGTTTCGTCAATCGATTCTTTGGTAAGGCTCAGATTTTCAGTGCCAGCTATATGGGATTCGCCCACGGCTTGGCGGACGCCCAAAAAACAATGGGGGTGATTACCCTCGCACTGGTGACGGCAACCGCAGCTGGTAGCTTCCACAACCTGCCCGATTGGCTCGGCTTCCTGCGCATGGAAAAATCCATGTTGGCGGAGCAAAACCTTAGAATCATTCAAAATCCTAAAACCACTCAGGAACAACTGCAACAAGCTGCCGCTGTGCTCGAAAGCGAAAGTAGCCACCTACAACCTGGAGAATTCCGCGAAGCTTTTCAGGCACTTTCCGCCAAGGCCTACGCCGTCTCGCACCACAGTGATGCCGCTAAACGGCTGAGTGCCGCCGCCGCCGCCACTCACCAGCAGATTCTCGCCGCCGAACAAGCCCGACTCCTGACTAAGATTCCAATCCTTGGCAAAATGGTTGAGGGGAAATTTACCAACTGGGAAAAGGTTCTCAGTACTGAGATGAAAACAGCAGAAATAACCGGTAAGTCCGCTATAAGTGTGGCTGCCGGGAAAGTCCGCGATCTCTCCCCCGATGTCCCGGCATGGATCAAGATTGTTTGTTCCTTAACCATGGCTGCTGGCACGATGGCAGGAGGCTGGAGAATCATTAAAACTCTCGGCCATAAAATGGTGAAGTTACAACCCGTCCACGGATTTGCGGCGGAAACTACCGCTGCCACCTTATTGGCCATCACCGGCAGTTTTGGGATGACCGTTTCGACGACTCATAGCATCACCACCTCAATTATGGGCGTAGGCTGTGCCAAACGCTTCAGCGCTCTAAAGTTTTCGCTCATTGAACGCATTATCTGGGCTTGGGTTCTAACTCTGCCTGCCGCAGGCGGCGTCGCTTACCTTCTGGTCAAAGGCTTCCGCCTTTGCGGTTGGATTCCTTAATTAAAAAGTTTAATTTCAACCACCCGCGCTCTTCATTTTAAGCGCACGGCGGACAGTCGGCATCGACGTAATTTGAGCCAGCGGCCCGTAATCCGTTGAATTTCGCCAGCCAGCTCAATCCTCTTCGAACTTACGAGTGATTAGATCCCCAAGCGCTTCGAGCGCTGCATCGGCATCCGAGCCATCGGCGCTGATTGAGATGATTGAGCCGTTGCCTGCGGCCAACATCATGAGGCCCATGATGCTTTTGCCATCGACTTCCTCGCCGTCTTTCTCGACCAAAATATCCGATTGAAAGCGATTGGCCGTTTTGACGAATTGCGCAGCCGGGCGGGCATGAATGCCGAGCTTGTTGAGAATGGTGTAGTCTTTTTGAGCCATGGGAAGTGCTTTACGCCGGGCGCAATGTAGAAAGGGAATTCAATGGCTCCAAGGTAAAAGTTACGGAACAATCCTTGGCTGGCCAATTTAGCAAAAACAAAGAGCCAATCCGACTTCCGGACTGGCTCTTTTGAAAGATAAACCTTAGCGAACGATCAAGGCAACAGGTTGATCGCACGGGATTGCTTAATCGCATTGTTGATCTTGCGATGCAACTTGGCGGAAACTCCAGTAACCCGCCGCGGAAGAATTTTTCCAGTTTCGGTGGTGAACTTGGTCAGAAGCTCGGGGTTGGTCGCAACCACTTGGTCGGCGGGAATATCATGACGACGGCGCGTCATTCTACGGTTCGCCTTACGGAAGTTGATACGGCGCTGAATTGTTTTTGGCTCGGACATGGGAAATATGGGCGGAGTTCGCGGTTAGCGGAGTTCGCGGTGAAGGGTGCGGCGCTTGAGGAAGTGATTAAATTTCACTTTCTCGAGACGACCTGGCGTACGAAGGCTCTTCTTGTTACGCGTGGTGACGTAACGAGAGGTCGGCTTGCCCTCAGCTTTCGCTTCGGTGCATTCTAGGATAATAATCTCGCGTGACATGAGTAGGGACTTGGGGGGCGGACTTTGCTTTAATCGTCGTCTTCGTCAAGAGAAACTGTTTCAGAATCTTCATCATCGACATATTTACCACCGCTGAAGCCAACTTCATTGGACGGCCGGAAGCGACGATTGCCATATTCTTTCTCCCATTGGGACTGACATTCGACCGTGAGCCGGGCAAATGGAATAGCTTCAAGGCGAGCCGAAGGAATTTTGCGCGCCGACATTTCACAAATCCCGTAAGCGCCAGATTGGATCCGGCGCAACGCTTGCTCGATTTCATAAAGCGCGTCCTGTTCCTTAGCGAGAACGGACAGCGCGAAATCACGATCATAAGCGTCACTGCCAGCATCTCCTTGGTGCTCACCACTGCCGGAAGCCTCAGAGCCTTCGGGAGCTTTGCGAATCGTGTCACGTGCCATGTCAGAAACCACGTCCGCCAGCTCATCGCGCAGATCAAGCAAGCGTTGGCGTTGTTTTTGCACAAAAGCAGCACTGTGAGTGCCGTTACTGCCCGGGCTCACCGGACCGTCAGCGTGAGCCGGTGCAGCCTTTGGCGGCACAAAAGGTGGCCGAACTGGAGCTGGCGGTGCCGGAAAATCAACCACCGAGGAGCGCGATTTGGGCACAGCCACCTTCTTCGCTGCAACCACGGGCTTGACCGAGGCTTCGGCTTTGACCGGCACGACCGCAGGTACATTCGCTGCAACACTCGCTTTCGCCACCTTTTCAACGGGCGGCTCAGCGGGCACTTTTTTGACGATTGGTGCTTTTTTCACCGTCGCCTTGACCACCGGATCCGCCTTTTTCACCGCTTTAACAGCAAGTTTTTTCGCGGCCGAACTTGGCTTAGAGGTTTTAACGGCAGGTTTTGCTTCACCCGTTTGGGCAGCAGGTTTTGAGGTATTTTTCTTCGCGGCCATGGCGCAGAGATGAGGGTGAGGGTGCGGGTGGTAAAAAATTTCCCCGCCATGCTCGAAATCAACTTTCGGGCGTGTAGCGAGCGCGGTGGGTTATCCCGTGAACCACAGTCCATCAAGCGGAAAATTCACAGCGGGTAAAATAAGTGATTCCACCAGTTTTTGGCAGGAGGCTTGAAATGCCCGCAGAGATCCCTAAAGCTGCGGTTCCGCTATGCAGCTCAGCGCCATTGTCGAAGCACTTCTCATCGCCTCTCAAAATCCTCTACCCTCAGAGGAAATTGCTCGCTTGGTGCGCGCTCGCTTCGCCGAAGCCGAGGACCTCCGGGTCCGCGATACCGAAGAGGGAAAAGCCCCCCCCGCCCTGCCAGATTGGCTACTCGCGCTTGCTACAACCTCTGCCGAAAAAGTCGCGACTGCCGTTGCAGAGCTCAATCAAGCCTACCGCGTAAACCAGCACGCTTTTACCATCCTCGAGCGCCCCAAAGGCTGGAAAGTTTTCACTCGGATCGAGTATGGGGAATTCGTTCGCCAGCTTTTCCCCGGCCGTAAACCCGAGCGAATGAGCGGTCCAGCTATGGAAACACTCGCAATCATCGCTTACCGTCAACCCGTTACCAAAGCCGCGATCGAAGCCGTCCGCGGCGTGGCTTGCGACGGGATGATTCAAAAACTCCTCGACCGCGACCTGATCCGCATCGGTGGCCGGGCAGAATTGCCCGGCCGACCTCTACTTTATGAAACAACCGAGCTTTTTTTTGAACACTTCGGGATTCGCTCGATTGATGATCTGCCAAACGCCTCAGAACTGCGTAAAGTAAAATTACCTGAACCTAAACACCCATCGCCGACCACCACCGATTCCGAGCAACAACTCGCTTTGGGTGAACTCGGCGTCCCCGCAGCCGCCGCCAGCCATCAGTCCTCCACGGCTTCCTAATTTTTATTTTCCCATGAATCTTGACGACATCCGCCACCAGATCGACCGCATCGATCATGACTTACTCGACCTCCTGTCACGCCGCGCCAATTTAGTCCATGACGTGGGGGTGGTAAAAAAACGTGACGGCCTGCAAATTTACGCGCCCGAGCGCGAGGAAGCGCTGTTGCGCCGACTCGTCGAAATGAACCGCGGCCGCTTGCCAGAAAAATCCATCCGCGCCATTTACCGTGAAATTATGTCCGCCGCATTGGCGCTGGAAGACAACCTCACGATCGCCTACCTCGGCCCTGAAGGAACCTGGACCCACCAAGCCGCAATCAAAAAATTTGGTCATTCGTTGAGTTACTCCGCACAGCCGAACTTTTCCGACGTCTTTGATCAAGTCGCTCGCCGCGCCGCGAATTACGGTGTCGTACCGATCGAAAACTCGACCGAAGGTGCCGTTTCGCACACCATGGATTTATTCGTCGATTCACCACTGCACATCTGCGCACAAATCCTGTTGCGAATTGAAAATGGCTTAATGGCGACAATCCCACGCGCTCAGATCAAAACCCTCTACTCACACCCCCAAGTTTTTGGCCAGTGCCGCAATTGGATTCTCAAAAATTTCCCCGAAGCCGACCTCGTTGAAGTTTCTTCCACCACAAAAGCTGCTCAAATTGCTCGCGATCAAGCTGCCCATGGGGCCGCCGCCCTAGGCGGCCCACTCGCGGCGGAAATGTACGGGCTGACTCTCCTCGAAGAATCGATTCAGGATCGCGCCACCAATACCACCCGCTTCCTCGTCATCGGCGAAAAACCCTGCCCACCGACTGGCAACGACCGAACCTCCCTCCTGTTTGCCATTCACGACCGGCCCGGCTCGCTGGTTAAGGCCCTTCAAGCCTTCGATCAATTTCAAATCAACATGTCTAAAATCGAATCCCGCCCTTCAAAACGCAAGGATTGGGAATACATTTTCTACGTCGATCTCGCCGGCCATCACGCCGACCCCAAAGTCGCGGAAGCCATGACCGAACTCAGCAACCACTGCTCATTGGTGAAACTGCTCGGCTCATACCCTGATACCGGTGAGTGAATCGAATGAATTCGGAGCCGTTTCCCCGTGAGGGAAATTGCTAAAAAATCGCTGCATTGCAAGCTAGCCTAAATGATTCCGAGCGGTTTAGAATCGCCTCGCATGAATGGAACCGTGGAATTGATCATCGATGGCAAGCCTCTGGCGCTGCCGACAGTTGTTGGCACTGAAGGAGAAGTCGGAATCGACATTGGCGCACTGCGCAATAAAACAGGTTGCATCACTCTCGATCCAGGCTACGGCAATACGGGTGCTTGCAAGAGCGCGATCACTTTCATCGACGGCGAAAAAGGCATCCTTCAATACCGCGGCTACGACATCGCCGAACTTGCCCAAAAAAGCACATTCATCGAAACCTCCTATTTGTTGATTTACGGCGAACTTCCGACCGCAAGCCAACTCGCCGGATTTTCGGATCTGCTCACCCAGAACCAAATGCTGCACGCCGACATGCGCTTCCATTTCGACTCGTTCCCGCCCTCAGCTCACCCGATGTCGATTCTGTCAGCGATGATTCACGCCTCATCGGCTTACCCCAGCGCCTTTACTCAGGACAAGAGCCTCAAGGAATCTTTCCCTTTTCACGCAGCACGGCTCATTTCTCAGGTCCGGACGATCGCCACCAGCTCCTATCGCAAGGCTCACGGCCTTCCTGTTAGCTTTCCCAAAACCCACCTGAAATATACTGAAAATTTCCTCCACATGATGTTCTCGCTGCCGGGCGAAGACTACGACATCAACCCAGAAATCGTTAGGGCGCTCGATCTTATGTTCTTGCTTCATGCGGACCACGAACAAAATTGCTCCACCTCCACCGTTCGCATGGTGGCATCCAGCCAAGCCAATGTCTTCGCCTCAGCCTCGGCGGGGGTCTGCGCCTTATGGGGTCCACTCCATGGCGGCGCTAACCAAGCAGTGCTCGAAATGCTCGATGAAATTCACCGCGAAGGCGACGACGGCACTAAATTTCTCAACCAAGTCAAAAACAAAGTCGGCAACCGCCGCCTGATGGGCTTCGGCCATCGCGTTTACAAAAATTTTGACCCGCGTGCCGTCATCATTAAGGAGCAGTGCGACAAAGTCCTGCGCCAACTTCACAAGTCCGATCCGCTGCTCGATATCGCTAAAAAACTCGAGGAAATCGCTCTTAACGATGATTATTTCGTTTCCCGCAAACTTTATCCTAACGTGGATTTCTACAGCGGTATCATCATGCGCGCGATCGGCATTCCGGTAGACATGTTCACCGTCCTGTTTGCTATCGGCCGCATGCCCGGCTGGGTTGCCAACTACAAGGAAGTCATGGACGATCCCGACAGCCGCATTTCTCGCCCTCGCCAAATTTACACCGGCGAAACTCTCCGCAGCTACCAGCCACTGGCAGAACGCGCCTAAAAGTAACCTCTGGATCGCGGTCTACCGCAAAACTCTCAACCTGTCCTTCGCCAAACAAGCGTTCGGTTCAAGCCTGCGCTAAGTGGCTGACCCGAATCGCCCTGACTTAGGCGAAGCTTCGGCGAAAGGAATAATCGGAAATCCAATGATCAAGTTGCTCGTCGCGTGATCGCGGTTGCCGCCGAGTTCATGGCAAGCAATTCCCTTTGCCCGGGGGTCAGACACAATTGCAAGGTCGTCGTCTTCGGGGCTTGGCTCGCCCAACAGCCACCCGCTACGTGGGACGATTGGAGCAGAGCCATCAAGGAATTGAAAATATTGGTAATTAAATCAGCATTTTCTTAGTAAGTGACCCGACTGCGGCCACCACTGGACAAGACACTGACCCGGTCACCCACTTGAAATTGCTCGTTCGCACTGACTTGCTGCACCACAGCCAGTGAGCCGCCCTGATCCAAACGCACCATAATTTCAATCCCATTACGCGATCCCATCGATTGTTGAGCATGCGAGCCCAGAGCACCTCCCACCAGAGCACCGCCCACAGCTCCAGCCGTATTGGAAGCTCTACCTTGACCAATATTGCTACCGAGTAGGCCACCTGCAAGACCACCAACCAGCATTCCCGCTGAATTGCCACCCTCGATTTTGACTGGACGAATTGAAGTGATCCGCCCTTTGCTAACCGATTGTGCCTGGCCTGCCTCCCCCCGTGAATAAGTATCTCCGGTTAGGCTATCTTGAGCACAAGAAAATAATAACATCGCCGCAGGGCCACAAAGTAAAAATTTATAATTCATCGCGTTGAGATTAACCCGAGTTGGAATAATGACAAGCTCATCTTTCATCACTTGCCGATCGAATCCATTCGCGCTCAGTGAGCGCTAGTGAACCTCGCTGAACGACAAGCCGAGATCATTTTCCAGTTTGGTGACTTTTGCACGTTCCCGCGGTTCGATCAAACTGATCGAAGTGCCCTTTTTACCCGCTCGCGCCGTCCGTCCGCTGCGATGAGTGTAATACTCCATTTGCTCGGGGAGTTGGTGATGAATCACGAATGACAAGCCCTCGACGTCGATTCCACGGGCTGCAACATCGGTAGCAATCAGAAACTGAATGCGCTCTTTTTTGAACGAACGCATCACCGTATCGCGCTCCTTTTGGGTCAGATCGCCTTGCAACACATCGACAGGGAAACCTTTGACCGACAATTGCTTACCGAGAATAATCGCACCTGCTTTAGTTCGGCAGAAAATTACCCCGCGATTTTGCTGCTGCCGTTTGAGGAAGCTAGCGATAAATTCCGATTTTTCGTCACGGCTGCAAATTTTGAATTGGTGGTCGATGTCACGATTGACCACATGCGCTTTATCAATTTTTAGTTGATGAGGCTTCGCGGTCATACAGTCCTTGATCAACCCGTGAATTGCATCCGGAATTGTCGCGGAAAATAACCAAGTACTTTTGCGGGCGCGGGTAAGCCCGAAAATCTTTATCAGCTCTTTTTTAAAGCCCATACTCAACATTTCATCCGCCTCGTCTAAAACCAAATGTTTCACTCCGACTAAAGTGAGCGCTTTTTTGTGAATCAAATCGATCAAGCGCCCGGGCGTAGCGACCACAATATGGGTCGGCCGCTGTAACGCCGCAACTTGCCGATCAAAGTTGTCACCGCCGCACAGAACTTCGACAAAAATTTTCTCGGAAAACTTGGTGTAACGGAACAACTGCTTGCCAATTTGCTTAGCAAGCTCACGAGTCGGCGCGATAACAACTGCTTGAATCTCGGAAGATTTTGGATTCACTTTCATCAGTAAAGGCAATCCGAACGCCGCCGTTTTCCCGGTGCCCGTCTGCGCTTGGGCGATCAGATCGCCGCCATTCTCGAGCAAAAATGGAATCGCCTTATCTTGAATTTCTGTGGGATGAACAATTCCGAGTTGCTCAAGGCCTTGCATCAGGTTGGCAGGAATGCCGAGTTCTTTGAAAGTTTTCAACGTGGTAATTTCTGGTAAATCTCTCCCACGTCTGTTGACAGGGCAGGTGTCTGGCGGGACCATGGCTTCTCTGAAGTCAGATGACGAGCCATGAAAATCGGCTATTTATCCCTCAGTTTCACCAACATTGACCCGAGCTCGGCTTAGTCTGCTGAAATCTCAATCGCAACCGTCACCGGAGTCGATCTAAGAGTCCCATTACTCACCAGAAAGGTAAAACTGTCGGCACCGCTGAAGTTAGCGCTTGGGATATAAATCAATTTCGGCGCAGTTCCCTTGAGACGACCATGACTCGGCTTAATCGTAACTGCATAAGCCAAGGGTTTTTGAGTGGCACCACTACCCGTGAGCGTGATTGGCTGGGCCTTGTTTTTTTTGATCTTCAAGCTCTGTGCGTGACCATAAACCTTACGCTGGATGACATCTTCACCATCATCCAGCCATTCTTTCGCGATCAGTACGCCATTGCGACCCGCAAAGGAAGGACCAGACCACTTGAGTTTCATCAGTGATGAACCCGCGCTTTGCGCATGTTCAAGATCTAAATCCACGATCTGCCCGGCGCTAAGCTTCATCGCGACGCTATCTTTCCAACTCGCAGGCTGACTTGAATCGCTCTCAATCCCCACCAACCCATCCACATACAAACGAGCCATCTCGCGGTTGAGCATCGAGAACGTATAAGTTCCCGTTTCAGGGACGAGCAAGAGACCGCTCCAACTGACGCTGAAATTACCCTCCGCGATCGCAGGTACCAGAAAACCCTTGTCGCCATCGAAATTCAGTTGTGAGTCGGTCCGCGAGACTTTCAGATTGGTGAAATTAGAATTTTCAAAATACTCAGCTTTAAGCCCAGCACCTATTCCGCCGACCAAGATGCTCACTGTCGCCGGCTCCGAGGTGGTGAGGGAATCCGCAACCTGAAAACTAAAGTGGTCCGGCCCGATGTAATTTGCCGCCGGCTTATAAGTCAAATTGGGAGCTGTACCGCTCAAGACCCCGTGACTGGGCGAGGAGAGCATGGAAAAAGTCAGCGCCGTTTCACGGCAAGAACTACCCGATAGAGTAATCGCTTTGGCTCCCTTGGTGGTCAGCACTTGCGAGTTAGCGACCGCAAACATTTGGCTCATTCCAGCAGGTGAAGTGATCGCTTGTTCAATCTTATCAATGGTGTTGGTAAGATCCGGCGTTTTATCCTGTTTTCGGGCAAGCTGCCGTAGCGCGGGCAAGGTCCACCTCGCGGAATCCCCAAAACTACCAAGTGCATTCAAGCCAGCTGTGTGAAATTTATCACAGCCCCAGCCACCATCCGACTGCATCGCCACCGCCAAGGGCATGGCTTCGGCAATTTTAAACTTTGCCAGTGTCGCAATAGCCGAACATCGGGGGTACATACTCCACATCGTGTCTGCTTGGGAAGTGGCACTAGCACATTGACTGAGATCCAGCGCCAACGCTTGAACATCCTTCAAAGTAAGCTGATTGACCACAAAATTGGCGACCCCCGTGCGCGGGTTCGAATCCGGTTGTTTCAATCCTGCCCTGAGCGCCGGATAGAGTAGGTTTTTCGGCGCTTTGATGGTGAACTCAGCTAGATTATTACCGTGGTAGACGTCATCACCAAACAGTGCAAAAGATAGATAATTATTGGCAATTTGCACCGGGTCCGTCCAGACGATGTTTTCCGGATCCGTTGAATTGGCGACAAACGCCTGCAGCATCGGAGTCAATTGTTCACTGGCCGCCGAGCCGTAGCAACGCAGGGCAGTAGCCGCTTTAGCTCGAACCCATAAATCAGAATCGGATAACCGCTGGCTTAACAAAGGCAAAGCCGTGGGATTTTTAAGCAGTCCAAGGATTTGGCAGGCTCCCATCCGACCGTTAGGATTTGGATCAGAAAGCTGGTGGATCAAACCCTCAAGTTCCGCCGCACTCAAACTACGGGTAGCCAGCTCAATCGCGGCATCGTTACGAACTACCGGATCGTATTCACTCAAGGCCGCGATCAATTGAGGATTGGTCCACTTAGGGCAATCCTGCCGAATCGTCGCAGCAGCGATCGCATTGGTGATTTTTTCGGCACTCAAGGCAGCCTCTGGAATCGCATTGCGTCCAGTGATACAGAGCCGCCGCAATGGCAGGGCATAGGACAGGATGTAGCTAGCGGTAGGATTAATTCCATGATATCCACACTTCCCGAGATAGCTGCCATCCTCCGTTTTACCCCCACCGTATTGCTCTTGCCCGTCATAAGTAAATGAGCCATCGGAACGCCGGGCCAAATCAAGATACCAGCGCACCTTCTCAAGGTATTTTGCCACCGCCAGTGGGCCACCCATATTTGCACCTATCGCTTCCCACAAATAACTAAACCCTTGGCCAGAATGACCGTATTCACGCCCGGTGTAACCCGCCACAATCATCCGCGTAAAATACTCAGCTTCGACGGGCCGATTCCCCTGCATCCCAAAAAGCACCGCGCACATCGCATCCTTACCATTCGAGTTATGACCACTCAGCCATGGCTCATGCTCACCGTAGGGAATTGAACCCTTGTTCACATAATACCCAAAAAAATTCGCCGCCCGCTGAATCGCCGGATCAATCTCTGAGTCGATCACTTGATGGCCCGCAACCAGCGCTTTTTTAGCCATGACAATCGCAATATTGGCGGCAAGACCAGCAGAGTTGACCGGACCATAAGGTGGAATGGTGCCGTGCAAACTGCCATCCGCTTTCAAATCCGAGCCGCCATGACCAAAGGTTCCATACCGGCCTTGAACTCTAGCCAAAAACATCGCATAGCGATTAACACCTAACAACACTTTCTCATCAGGCTGGTGATCTTCTAGGCTCCGCAAGTAATACTCACTGAGAAAGATACCCATGTACCCAAACTCCCAAGTAAACATTCCTTCCGGCTTCAGGTATTCGGCAGCTAACGAACGAGCAAATACCTGCAAGCGACTCTGCACCTTGCTGTAGTTTGCATCATTCGGCGCCACTCCCGCTAACAATGCGAGCCCGTTGATCGCGCCACCATAATTGTTGGTTAAAAAATTTGGATTTTCGAGTAACTCGTTCACCAATTTAGTTCGAGCATTGGCGAGAATCCGCGCAGATTTTGGACATGAGTAAGGGGCGGTGGCAGTGTAGTTACCGAGAATCGGTATCGAAATATTGACCTCAGTGATTGTTCCTGCGCGCCAGCGTGCGACTCGCAGGATGCCAGCCTTATCATTTTCGGCATCCCCAATCGCAAACCCAAACTCCTTGCGGCAGTCACTGCTGAACAACGGTACCGGACCGTTACTTGCTGCCTTTGCGCCCAGAATCACATCATCGACTTGGAGCACCGTGCTGGCAGGCAGACTCGCCACCGTCACCAAAATCTGTCGGCTCAAGGTCGTCATCAATCCATCTGACCCCGCAATAGGATTATCTGTATCTAGGTAAATCCAACCGCGCAGCCCGGTGGCTCCGAGGTTGTAAGTTTCGCTGTAAGGCCGCGAGCTATAAGCCGGATTCGCTTTCAACGCGGCGATGGATCCCGCACGAGTGAAATCCGGATTCAGAGAAGCCGCCAACAACGACGAGCCTAAAGATCCGCTCATGATCCATAAAATTACGACTCGAACCGTACCAGCAATCCATGGAATTTTCTTCATTTTTTGATTAGGCTTTCGAATTCAGATTCATCGATTAGATGCAAATATCTTTCGAATTTGAGGACTCACAAGACTTTTTGATTGTGTAAACGCCAATCGCCTTTTGGCGAACCAAAAGGCGATCCTTGTTGCTGTGAGTGCTGCGCTAGGCAAACATCCACCAAAAATTTTGAGCATTTAAGCAGTGGCTAATTCACGGTGTCACTTTGAGACGAACGAAAGTCTTTGCCCCTTGGTTTGGCACACTCACCACCACGTGATCTGATGGAGTGCTCGGGGTAATAGTCACGATTCCGGCACTGGTCGGCGGAATGGTGACTGCCGTCCAGCCACTCAAGTCATTGCCATATTCAACCACTTGAGTCATCGATGATGCTAATGACTGATCGCTACGCTCATATTCAAACAACCAATTACTGCCCGATTTCGTCAGCGCCGGTAGAATTGCTCGCGAAGCAACCATCGGCGCGCCTCCGAGAGCAAACTCCATCAGGTTGGAAATCCCATCATGATCCGGATCATCCGCGATCCCATCATTGACGCCGACAGTAAGCCCTTGCGCCGGGTCGCTGGCCCAAGTGGTGAAGGACCCACCCGCGACGGTCACCGTTATAGTGTAAACTTGAGTGGTTAAATCTTCTGCGGTGATGGTATAGCTCAGGGGAGTGCTGAAATTTCTAGCCGTCCCGGATGGCAACGAAGCCGTGGCCAAAGGTGACCAGGTAAAGATTGGCGCGAGCGCAGTGACGTTCGTTCCTGCTGGCACCGTCACATTGATGTTGGTGCCAGAAATCGTCGTGGCTGGCAGCCCTGGAAAATCGAAGCTTAAGATATTCTTGGCCGAGCTTTTGGCTGGCAACATTGCCATCATCGCCAGACCCATGCTTTCACCAATGTTGAAATAGCTCTCACCATTCCAGTTCCAGTGATATCCCTCGCTGCTTGCGCCTAGAGATACCCCATAATCGAAGGGCCGGGTATCCACCGAAGCCACATTACCCGCAAAATCCGGATGCAGAGTAGGATTTCCGACATTCATCTGTGCCACCAGCACCGTGCCACCAGCTCCATTGGCCATACCAGTCGCAGCGACTGAAAAAAGCAGGTTTGGCGTATTGAACTCGGTGCGAACATCTTTGATCAGGTTGGTCAAGTTGCCTTCATACACGGAAGTGGCTTCGCCGAGATCATTCCAGCCTTGATGCCAGCCAAAACCAACAAGGTCGTAACCGACACCATTATAGCCCGGATAAGCGGCGGGTAAATTATTCAGCACTTCATGCACTCGGTTGATCATGCTCGTATAATAAGGACCGACGGTCCCACCGGAACTCGGCGGACGGAAATCCGCGATCAACGATTTACCACCCCACGCAATTTTAATCACCAACACCGGATCTGCGAACTGGCTGGCAGCAACCAAACCGAATCCATACTCGGGACCGATGAGCCCCTCACCGCCGAGATTACCAAAGTCAGCGTCTAAGATCCCACTGCGAGTGGTTTCACCCGTGTAAGTGACCCAAACGTCACTGCGCTTGAGCCAACCCGGATTACCTTGGGGCGTAGGATTGGCTGGATCCGCCAAATAACTATACTTATCCGGATTTTTATTCAGCATATTGCGCAGACTTCCAAGTCCACCGACCAAGTTAGTATCGGTGAAATTGTTCGGATTACGACCTTTTTCAACGCTGCCCTTACCCACCATGTTCGACTGACCAGCCAAGATGAAAACCTTCAATTTACCGTTACCCGGCAAAGGATTGACGTTCTGGAACAGTGGCACAAGCGTGCGACTTGGCTGGTGCGTCGCGTCACCTTGGTAACGAGCAATGATACCACGCCAGCCGACGCCAAGTCCGCTGGTGCTGAAGGATGCTTGACCTAAACCGTTTAGAGCGACGACTCCTAGTGGAGTCGTGCCATTGTAAAACACCACACTACCACTAGGAATGCTGCCAACCACGCTCGCCGTGAAAGTCACGGCTGTGCCATAGGCAGATGGATTGACGCCGCTCGTAAGAGACAGTGTGGTAGTTGTAGCGAGCAAACGGGTTTCCACCACGGTCTGGGTGAGGATTACCGAGCTGGACGCATTGCCCGGATTCCCGAGATACAAAGCCGTGATATCATGCGTCCCGGGGCTTAGATCACTGGTCGTAACGACTGCCTGCGAGGAGCCATTCAATGCGATGCTGCTGATCAGTGTAAGTCCATCATAGAACTCTATATTCCCGGTAGGTGAGTTGCCCGAAACCGTGGCCGTGAAGGTTAGTGAATCACCGCCGTTGGCAGGCTCACTGCCAACATTACGAACGAGACTGACGGTACTTGGCAAAAGAATGCTGCCGACGGTCACCGTGCCGAGCCCCGAAAAGCGGGTATCATCTTTAAAGGTAGCAAGCGAGCTGGATGATCCGTAGCTGCCATTCGCTTGAGCTAAACCTGCGTTGAAAGTCAGCGCGGAAATCTGACGAGTGCCTATATAATCCAATTGCACCTTAGCCCCGGTGCTGATGTCCAGTGGACCGCTGCCAAGTGCAAGAATGCGGGTGAAAATCAAGGTGCCAGCCTGAACCTTAGTCGCACCGCTATAGCTGTTATTTCCTGAAAGAGTCCAAATGCCAACGCCTCCTTTGGTCACGCTGGTGGCTAGCTTGCCCACAGCTCCGACAAGACTATCGCCAATACTGCCGCTAATTTCGCCACGTCCCGAGTTAGCGCCATAAGCATCCGAATTCACCTGGTTCAAAGTGAGCGTTTTACTGTTATCGACACCCGCAACGCCAGGAATCGAGACGTCACTGGTGAATTTAAGCAACCCGCTCTCACCCCGGGTGGTAGAAATGCCAGTACTCGCTCCCGTTTGAGAAAGGGTTGCACCACCAGTCGCTCCTGCCAGTTTGATTATGCGGTCGGTAGTCTCACCCGAACCCGTGTAGAGCAACGTCGCGTTGTTAGTGCCGGAACCTAACGCAATCGTGCCGTCGGCCACCGTGGTTGGCGCACCTAAATTACTGGTGGCAGTGCCACCGACGATCCGGTTGAGTGACGAAACTTGGAGAGCACCAGCTTGCACACTCACGTTACCTTTAAAGAGATTCGCCCCACTGAGTGGCACCGCTCTGTTACTCGTACCGAGCTTAATTAAACCACCCGGTCCACTTACCACTGCATTGATGATGAAACATCCATCCGTCGATCCGACATCAACTGTTGAGGTCGCCCCTAAAACGATGGAACCGTTCCAAGCGTCATCGCCCCAGCCATTACCGGTTAGCACCTTACCGCCATTCAGTGTTAAATTCCCTGTAATTTGATTACGATTCAGAGCAAGTGCTGCTCCATTTTGAATCGTCACATTCACCGAGCCCGCCGCCCCTAACGCGCTGGTATTATTCGGAATATGAGAACCTAAGTACAAATCGCCCGAACAAGATAAAGTACCGGCATTAACCACAGTACCACCCGTGTAAGTATTGACACCATTGAGAATCAAAGTTCCACCGATAGATTTGGTGAGGCTACCCACCCCTGTGATATTACTCTTAATATCAACATCGCCCGTGTTGCTACCACCAAGTGTGAGATTAGATGTCAAACTCACAGGGCTGTTGATCACCACCGAGCTGGTCGAGTTTTGATTGATTTGCGGCAGGGTCACACCATTGCCAATGAAAACCAAATTATTACCAGCCACAGTCACCGCTCCACCCAAATTGAGTTGGTTGAGTAAAAATCCCGAGTTACGGTCGTTAGTAACCGTATAAGTACCAGCTTGACTGAAATTGAGGATATAATCCGCTTGGCCTGTCGCTCTTGGGGCTGTTCCATCTGCCTGATTGTTGCTCCATTTCAAGGGATCACTCCAATTCCCGGCGACCGCAGTTTTCCAAGTGAAGACTGAACTATTCACAATGACCGTAACCAGATAGTTCTGGGTGGAACCATCCTGTGCTGTGACGGTGTAGGTCTGAGGAGTGGTAAAATTCTGAGAACTACCCGATCCGGGAGCCACTGTTGCGAACGGTGAAATTGTATAAATTGAAGTAAGATTGGTGAGTGAAGTGCCATAAGGAACATTCACGCTGATATTTGTTCCCGAAATGGTAGTACTTACAGAGCCTGGAAGAGCAAAGGTCAGTATGTCTTTGGCACTGCTCGCAGGCAACTTATTCACGGTGACCGTATAAGACTGAGACGACAAATCCGGTGCAGTGACGGTGTAAGTCTGAGGCGTACTGAAATCACCAACTAAACCTGAAGCCGGAATACCCGTAGCCCCCGCAGACATGGTGTAAGTCGGCACGAGTGCAGTTACCACCGTCGAATAAGGTACCGTTACGCTAATCGCGGAGCCACTGATGGTAGTGCTCGGTAAGCCGGCAAAATCAAAGCTCAAGATGTTGGTGGCACCTACCACTTGAATCGCCAGCGCAGCGGAGATACTGACCTGATTATTGAGGTCGCTCTGATACTTTGCAGTGATGTTGTGAGCGCCCAGCGTTAAACTGCTGGTAGTAAAGCTAGCTTGAAACAAACCATTTAAGAAACTGCTGCCAAGTAAAGTCGCTCCGTCGTAGAACGACATACTCCCAGTCGGAGTTGTACCACTGACAGTCGCCGTGACCGTGAGCGCAGTGTTGACCACCGAAGGGTTATTGCCGCCAGTCACCGCCAAGGTGCTGGTCGTGACTGTCGCGAGCGGGCCGACGGTCACGGTACCAGTGCCAACAAAATAAGTATCATTTTTGAAAGTGGCCGTGGAAGCCATGGAACCATAGGTCCCATTCGCCTGTGCCGCACCCGAGTTGTATTTTAGTGAACTTACCTGGCGCGTTCCATCGTAATTCAAAGCAAGTTTGGCTCCGCTATTGATGTTAAGCAGACCATTGCCCAACGACGCGGCGCTGGAGCAAACGAGGATCCCCGCATTGACGCTGGTAGTGCCGGCATAGGCATTCGACCCCGAGAGCGTCCATGTGCCGGTTCCGGACTTGGTGACGCTCAATGTCGAATGAGCCGGGATGTTGCCGGAAATTTCCGCGGTCCCCGCAGTCGAGCCTTGGAGAGTCAAATTTTTGACATAACCTGAATTAATTGCCAATGCAGTGGTAAATTTCAACAATCCGCTACCGGATTGGTCGAGAGTCATCTTCGCCGATTGGCTGACAAAGTTTAATACCCGGTCGGTAGTCTCACCACTCCCGGCGTAAATCAAAGTAGCATCATTATTGCTACCGCCATTCCCCATCACAATTGTACCTGTGCTCACGGTCGTTGGTGCACCCAGACTGCTGCTCGTACTGCCACCGACCACATTGTTGAACGATGATATTTTCAATCCACCCGAATCGAGAATCGTCTGCCCGGCGTAAGTATTCATGCCGGTAAGCTCAAGAACTGTGCTGCCGTATTTTTTAAGACCGACGGCACCACTACCTACACCTACAGAATTAGCAAGGTTCCCCGCAATGGTGACCGGGCTGCTGGCACTGCCAGTATCAAAACCGATGAATGAACCGGATTTCAAACCGTTATTATTCACCACCGAAAGGCCACTGAAGAGAGTTCCTGCTTGAGTCTCCGTAAAATCGCTTACCCCACCCACGCTGAGCAGCAAAGTCGCTCCGTTACCCACGGTGATATTCGCAGGGGTCCATTGCAAAGGATCATTGCCATAGAGTGAATTTTTAAAGTGTAGAACTCCCGTGTTGACCACCGTAGGACCAGTGTAGGTATTCATTCCATTAAATTTCACCAGTCCCGTGCCTATTTTAGTCAAGCCACCAACCCCACTCACCGTGGAATTGATTGAGGAATAAGCATCGGTAAAATCAAAAGTTGAATTCGCAGTTAAAGCAATCGTACCGGCCACGTTTACATCGTTCCAACCGCCGCCACCCGACAACATCCCGCCATTCAGGGTGAAATCACGAGTGATGTTAATTCGCTGAAGACCGAGTGCTCCGCCACTGTTAATTCTCACTGGCCCTGTTCCAATTGCACCATTGATTTGGCTTCCCATACTGAGCGTACCACTATTGATCACAGTACCGCCACTGTAAGTATTTACCCCGGAGAGACTTAGGCTCGCGTTGCTGCCACTGTAAGTTAGCGAAGATGGACCGCTCGGATTGTCGACAATTTTAGAGGCAATTGCGATATCTTTACTCGCAATAACGACCAGTTCTTTATTCGCACCGATTTCAAGATTTCCAGCTCCTGAAAGAACCAATCCACCAGCAGACCCCGCATTCATCAAACCGTTGAGCGTGGTGGTAAAACCCGCGTTTGCGAGCGTCGCACTCACACCCACATAACGAAGCGTATTGGCGGTGATTGATCCACTCAAAGTCGCGCCAGCCGCAAATGAATAGTTCGCCGTCGCGCCAGTCACATTCGCTAAGCTACTCACCGTCGCGGCGGTCTGAGTCGTGTAAGCAGAAAGCAAGCCGCCGGTGTTTTTAACATAATTCAAAGTCGTCAAGCTGCCAGTCGTCGCCCAAGTACCGAGCATCCCGGTGGTGTCGTTGACCACACCACTCAAGGTCGCAGCAGCATTGAAATTGGTAAAATCCACCACCGCCGAGCCACGAGTGAAAGCCCCCGCAACGTTGAGCGTGCGGCCAACGGCGGCCTTCCAACTTTGCTGCCCTTGCAGCATCAAGCCACTGTTGAGAGTTAAATTCTGAGTCGCGCTGCTCAGATCAATTCCAGAGGATCCTACCGTCAGCGTGCTGCCAGCTCCAATCGTTACCTCACCTCCCGGTGCAGTCACTTTGATTCCTCCCCAAGTCAGGTTTGCACCGAGCACACTGCTATTGGCACTGGTCACGCTTGAGTCCCATTGCGCGATATCGACGGCTCCGGGCAGGGTATCCCAACTTCCAGCGAGATTCAAATCCGTGGTGTTATTCTGCTTAATTCGAATCGCAGCCAATCCTGACAGCGGTACGAAACCGAGTAGGGCAGCGATCGAAGCCGTCATGATTGCTGGCGCTTTCCGGACAATCAAACCGGTGTTTATGATTTTATTCATGAGTTTTAAATAAAGAATACCACCAAATTTTTCGCACATAAAATTTGATAAATCGAACAACTAAATCTAAAAAAATAAATCAACTCTTATTTCCTCCATCAACTAGACTAAAAAAAAGCCTAGCGGTTAGCATCTACTGCTGCCCCAAAAAAGCGGCGGAAGCCGAATACTCGTCGTAGGATTGGCTTTTTCTGGGGCGACCACTACGCCCCGCAACCACCCGCTGGACTTGATCCGGATTCGGCTGTCCGAGGTGGCGAATCAAGCTCTAGGGCGAAGTGTAAAGTGTGAAAACACCAGTCCACAGCGCTGGATCCGCAATCCACTACTGCATCCCACCCTCAATCACGCCTCCAACCATTACCCCGGAATCACCAAGGATCGGCGATTCGAGCCACTCAGGCGCACCAAGCGTATTCGATACCAGATGACGCGACCACTCATCGAGCGCCTGTTGCGATTCGCATTGAGAAACCATGATAAATAAAGTGCACTCGCTCGGAAAAACCCCAGCAAAAAAACTGGGATTCCCCCAGCAAGTTTTCGGCGCGAATTACCCTCCCGACTGACTTGAAGTGTTCTGCGGCGGCGGCTCAGAGGATTGTGCCTTCTAATCGGTTGGTCTCACTTTCAAAAATTGCAAAAACGATTTGAATATTCCCTGATTTGAGACGTTCTTAGGATTGATGAAAACTTCATTTTCCCGAAAACGTTTGGCCGTTTGTTCGCTACTCGTTGTAGGTCTTATCCATAGTATCAGCTGTGTTAACACTTATGATGGCTATGGTCGCCCAGTGCAAACCGTCGATCCCGCAGTCGCGATAGCGGGAATTGCCGCAGCCGGCATCCTCGGTTATGCCGCCGCCAACTCCTCGCACCACCACTACGAGAACGACAATTACTATCGCCGCAGCTATCGTCACGATGGCTACTACCCGCGCGATTACCACCCCGACTGCGGCCCTCACTATTATGGTCCCCACTACTGACACCGGCTTGCTCGGAAATAAGCTCTGCGACTGAAATGAATCGGTTGCCAGCGCGCGGGTTCCCAGTATGCTCCGCGTTCCGGTGTGAATTGCCGGTTTCACAAAATGAACCATCCTCATCTCGCGATCGTTGGTGCGACGGGTGCCGTCGGCATTGAAATGCTCCTTTGCCTCGAACAGCGGCAGTTTCCGCTGCGCAAACTCAAACTACTCGCTTCGGCCCGCTCCGCCGGTAAGAAAATGATTTTCCGCGGTGAGGAAATCGTGGTGGAAGAACTGACCCATGACTCGTTTGTGGGGGTCGATATTGCATTATTCAGCGCGGGTGGCGGGATTTCGCTAGAGTATGCACCATCCGCCGCCGCTGCGGGTGCCGTGGTGATCGACAATTCCTCCGCGTTTCGGATGGAGTCAGAAGTGCCGCTCGTGGTGCCGGAAATCAATCCCGCCGCCACCAACAACCGTCCACGCGGGATCATCGCCAACCCAAACTGCACCACCATCATTTCGCTGATGGCACTGGCTCCCTTGCACCAAGCTTTTGGCCTGCGCTCAATCATTGCTTCAACCTATCAAGCAGTTTCCGGCTCCGGCACCCAGGGCATCCTTGAACTGGAAGCACAAATCCAAGCCATCACCAAAGGCCAAGCATTTACCCCCAAAGTCTACCCACGCCAAATCGCCTTCAACGTGATTCCGCAAGTGGATGCCTTCACCGCCAACGGCTACACCAAAGAGGAACTCAAAATGTTGCATGAGAGCCGTAAAATCATGAATTTGCCGGAATTGCGAGTCTCCTGCACCTGTGTCCGAGTCCCCGTTTACCGCTCGCATTCGGTGGCCATCACCGCGCAGTTTGAGCGCCCGGTCGATCCGGAGCTTGCCCGCGCCGCCTACCTCGGCAAGCCTGGGATTCAAGTCGTCGATGATCCTGCCCACCATATTTTTCCGGTGCCGCTCGACACCACCGGCAAGGACGATTGCCTTGTTGGTCGCATCCGCACCAACCTGGTCTGCGACCAAGCCCTCGATCTGTGGGTCGTCGGCGACCAGGTCCGTAAAGGAGCCGCTCTCAACGCCGTCCAAATCGCCGAGATCCTCTGAAAATCGTGGATCTCGAAAACTACCTCAGCACCCGCGCGGCACAAATCGATGCCGCACTTGACGGTTTTTTGCCCCCGGCCACCCTGCGCCCGGCCACCATCCACGCGGCAATGCGTTACAGCGTCTTCGCCGGCGGCAAACGCCTACGACCGCTACTTTGCTTGGCGGCAGCAGAGGCGTGTGGCGGGGAAATTTCCCAAGCCCTCGCGCCGGCCTGCGCCGTGGAATTGATGCACACCTACTCGCTGGTTCACGACGATCTGCCAGCGATGGATGATGACGACCTCCGCCGCGGCCGCCCGACTTGTCACAAAGTTTACGGCGAGGGACTCGCCGTGCTTTGCGGCGACGCGCTACTGACCGAATCCTTCCTCGTACTTGCCCAATGCCCGGTGACCGCGCGCTACGGCACTCGCGACTACCTGATCGAGCTCGCTGAAACCGGCAGCAGCAAGCAGCTCATCGGCGGCCAAGTGATGGATCTCGAAGGCGAAGGCCAAACCATCGGCTACCTCGATTTGGTCGCCATCCACCAAGCCAAAACCGCCGCACTGCTCACCAGCTCGCTGAGACTCGGTGCCATGAGCGCCAACGCCACCCCTCTTCAATTGGCGGCCCTCACGAAATTTGGTCACGCCCTCGGACTGGCCTTTCAAGTGATTGACGACATTCTCGACGTCACTCAAAGCACTGCGATGCTCGGTAAAACTGCCGGCAAGGACGCGACCGCCGAAAAATCTACCTATCCGGCGATCCTCGGACTTGCGGCCTCGCGCATCGAAGCCGCCAAGCTAACTCAAGCAGCGATGGAATCACTCGAGCCATTTGCGGTCGCTGCGGCGCGCTTACGCCAAATCGCCAGTCACCTGCTACTGCGGCAATACTGAACCTCCACGCCCTCGCTTTAAGCCTCCGCCAACAGCTTACGAAAATAGTCGATCGTCGAGTCGAGACCCTGATCCAGCTCAATCGTCGGCTGCCAGCCGAGTTCGCGCTGGGCAAGCGCAATGTCGGGTTGCCGTTGCTTCGGATCATCTCCCGGCAGCGGCAAATAGGTGATTTTCGAACTCCCCCCGACTTTTTTCAACACCAGCTCCGCCAGCTCAAGCATCGTAAACTCGCCCGGATTACCAATGTTGACCGGACTGTTCAGCGTCGGGTGATTCATCAACCGCACAAATCCTTCAATCAAATCGTCCACATAGCAAAATGAGCGGGTCTGGCTGCCGTCACCATAAATCGTAATATCTTTACCCTGAATCGCTTGGACGATGAAATTGGAAACTACCCGGCCATCATCCGGCAGCATCCGCGGCCCGTAAGTGTTGAAAATCCGAACCACCCGGATATCCACTTGGTTCTGGCGTTGATAGTCGAAAAACAAGGTTTCAGCACAGCGTTTGCCCTCGTCGTAGCAAGCGCGGATGCCGGTCGGGTTGACATTGCCGTGATATGATTCCGGCTGCGGATGGACATCGGGATCACCATAAACTTCTGAGGTCGAAGCCTGGAAAACCCGGGCTCCGGTGCGCTTGGCCAAACCGAGGCAGTGAATCGCCCCCATCACCGAAGTTTTGGTGGTCTTGATCGGATTGTGTTGGTAGTGCGGCGGCGAGGCCGGACAAGCCAAATTGTAGATTTGATCGACCTCGTATTTGAACGGCTCGGTCACATCGTGACGGACCAGCTCGAAATAAGGATTGCTGAGCAGATGCGCGATATTTCGCTTCCGCCCGGTGAAAAAATTATCCAAGCAGATGATTTCGTGTCCCTCACCGAGAAGCCGGTCACAAAGATGAGAGCCTAGAAAACCAGCCCCGCCGGTGATTAAAATGCGCATGCCGGAGAAACCAGCAGCTCCGCGCCTCCAAATCAAGGATGGAGCTCGGAATTTTTTAGAGAAATCGCCCCCTGACTTTCGCCTGCCCGCCGCACTTCCCTCACAAATCCGCGCGCCCACACCACAGCTTCAATTTAGTTTGATCATGTCTCACCTCTGCCATAGCTTAAAGTTTATGTGACGTTTACAGGATGAAAATCACCCACCACCACCGCCAATTTCTCAATGAGCGCGTTGAACAGCTCTAAACTTGGATCGACAACGGCCGTAAAGCCTCCCCCCTTCTTCAAAAACTTTTACCCTCATGAATCCCCCACTCACCCACATTCCCGAATGGTTTTGCCTACGTTGCCAACCGAAGCGTGAACACATCGCTGCTGAACACCTGCGCGGCACGATTGAAGGTATCGAAGTTTTCTGCCCCCGCCTTCGCTACAAAAAAGCCACTCGCCGCGGTAAAATCTGGTGGGTCGAGCCGATGTTTCCTGGCTATGTGCTGGCGAAATTCGACATCGCCGAGACCGAGCGAGCCGTCACCTTTTGCCAAGGCGTCCGCGGCTTGGTCCGTTTTGGTTCACAAATCCCGCCGGTGCCGGAGTCATTTGTCGAAGCGCTGAAACATGAAATCTGCAACCGTCAAGGAGCCGAACACGATCAACTCGTCACCCTCAGCCCAGTCATCGAAATCGGTGATGAAGTGGAGATCGCCCACGGCCCCTTGCAAGGCATTCATGGCACCGTGATCTCGATCCCATCCGCCACCGAACGTGTCAAAATCCTAATCGAGTTTCTCGGCAATCCTCAGGCGGTCGATGTCGATCTATTTTCAATCTTACTGCCACGGCGGCCACGCGCCTGAAACCCATCATTTCCTCGGAATCCACTTGCTCATTTCGAGCGCTTTTTTACAAGACTGGTGAAAATCATTCATTCCACTCGCTGGCTCCACCCAAACTTCTTACCCACACCCCAAACTCGACCTCGAGTCACAACCTTCTCCACCCCACTCGCCGATTGAACTCAGACCCATCTACCGACTTTTTAATCATCGGCGCAGGTTTTTCCGGACTAGTCGTCGCCGAGCGTCTTTCCGCCGCCGGTTGGAAATGCGTGGTCGCCGACCGCCGTACCCATCTTGGCGGCAATGCGCATGACGGCATCAACGCCGCCGGCCTCCTCGTCCACCATTACGGCCCCCACTATTTCCGCACGAACTCGCCACGAATTGTCGATTATTTGTCAGCCTTCACCGAATGGCACGCGGTCAACTACACCCTCAAAAGCCATACCCACGGCCGCTACTGGAGTTTCCCGATCAATCTGAACACCTTCGAAGAATACCTCGGCCGATCTGCCAGCTCGGAACAATTCTGCGCGTGGCTCGAAAAAACCCGGATCCCGATCGATTCCCCCCAAAACTCTGAGGAGGTGATCATCTCCCAAGTGGGCCAGCAACTTTACGAGCTGTTTTTCGAAGGTTACACCCGCAAACAATGGCAACGCCACCCCCGCGAACTTGATGCCTCAGTCTG
>JAYWAR010000306.1:0-11853 GCA_043782285.1 Akkermansiaceae bacterium
GCGCCTCGTCACGGGTGAAAATCCCGTCGATGCCATCGACATGGCAGAACGCCGCGCCTTTCAAGCGATCCTTCTGCCACCATTTATTGCCGTGGTGGACTCAAGCGCCTAGGGTGACGAGTACCGGGTGTTCTTGGCCATCATCCAGCATCGGCCAGCGAGCGATTGAGTTTTCTAACTCAACGGTTTGGCCATCGACGCTGAGCTGAGTGACCCGATCGGCATTGGCAGCTGGGATGACGACTTCGATCCGGTAGAGCGTGCGGCCTGAGGGGGTGCGGAAAGCGATGGAATACCCGGGCCAGTCATCTGGGACGCGTGGATCCAGCACGAGGGTGTCGCCATTTTCGAGTCGTAAGCCGAGGATTGATTCCACCGCGACTCGGAACATCCATCCGGCCGAGCCGGTGTACCAAGTCCAGCCGCCGCGCCCGACGTGGGGGGCTGCGCCGTAGATGTCGGCGGCGATGACGTAAGGTTCAACTTGATAACGGGCCACCGCTTCGGCATCGCGGGAGTGCCAAATCGGGCTGAGGTGCTGGAGCAGTTTGGCAGCGTCTTGTCTGCGCCCAGCCTCGGCCATGGCGCGGATCACCCAACAGGCGGCATGGCTGTATTGGCCGCCGTTTTCGCGGACTCCGGCGACGTAGCCTTTGATGTAGCCTGGATCGTGTGGAGTGTTGACGAAGGGTGGGTGGAGTAAACGAATGATGTCGTATTCCGGATCTACCAACTCGCGTTGTAGCGAGTCGAGCGATTTCACGGCGCGCTCGGTGGGGGCGGCTTTGGAAATCACCGCCCAAGCTTGGGCTAAGGCGTCGATCCTGCATTCGTCGTCGGTGTGGGTGCCGAGCGGGGTTCCGTCGTCATAGTAGGCACGGCGATACCACTCGCCATCCCAGCCGGCGGCGTTGACGGCGGTGATTAGCGCGTCGCGATAGCTGCGGTAAATTTCTGCGCGTTCGGATTGCCCGCGGGCGGTGCAGAGCGGGATCCAGTGTTCGAGGATCGTGATCAGGAAAAACCCCATCCACACGCTTTCGCCTTTGCCTTCGCGGCCAATCCGGCTCATGCCGTCATTCCAATCGCCAATGCCCATCAGCGGCAAGCCATGCACGCCCTGGGTGAGTGATTTGTCGATGGCCAAGCAAGCATGCTCGAAGACCGAGGCTCGTTGCTCGGAAATTTTGGGCTTCAAGTATTCCTCGTCCTCGCCCTCCTGAAGTAGTGGTCCCTCAAGAAATGAACAGGACTCATCCAGCACGCCATGGTCGCCGGTGACTTTGAGGTAGTGGTGAGTCAGATAAGGCAGCCATAGCAAATCGTCTGCAAATTTGGTTCGCATGCCGCAGTTCATGGGGGCGGGATGCCACCAATGAGTGACATCGCCCTCGGTAAATTGTTGCGCGGCATGCAATAGGATTTGACTTCGCATCAACTCGGGATGGAGGGCGGCTAAGGCTCCAGAGTCTTGCAGTTGGTCGCGGAAACCGTAAGCCCCGCCCGATTGATAGAATGCGCTGCGGCCCCAGATTCGGCAGGCAAGGTTTTGATAGAGTAGCCACCCATTAACCATTAAGTCGACTTCAGGCAGCGGGGTTTTGATCTTCAGCCCACCCAGCATTTTGTCCCAGAACGCATCGGTGCCCGTGGTGCTCAGAGCTCCGGCAAGCTGATAGCGCGCGGTCAATTGTTCGACAGCTGCTTCGCTCATCGCTTCTCCCAGCCCGATGACGATTTCGATTTCCGCACCTGCTGGCAGGGAAAATGAAATTTTACGGGAAAAACAAGCGTCGCGGCCGAAACCGGCGTTCTTGTTCCAAGGCTCGGTGGCAGATAAAGCTGAGGGGGCAGCGATTCCGCCTGAGCCGAGGAATGCGGCGGACGAGTGATTGGACGCTTGATGCGCGGGTGCGGCACCATGGACTGCGATGAATGAAAAGGTCCGGCCACCGGCAAAATCACCGGCGCGAGGGTTGACGGCGTGTTGAACGCCAACAGCGTCGGTCCATGCCAAGCTCGCGTGATGGCGGTCCGGCGAAGCGCCCAATAATAGCGAGTGATAGCTGAAAAAAGTCAGCTGTCGTGTCACCGCCGATTCATTTTTCAAGCGAATCGAAACCAGCTTAAGTGGGTCTGCCGGTGGCACCAAAAATTCGACGTTTTGTGCCAGCTCCGAATAATTGGAGCTGAAGCGGGTTCGTCCAAAACCATGGCGCACGACAAATGCCGACCGGGGTGGGCAGGGGCCCGGCAGCGGTGACCAGCACTCACCAGTTTGTTGATCTCGGAGATAGAATGCTTCGCCATGCGGATCGCAAATCGGATCGTTCGACCATGGGGTGAGTCGGTTCGCTTGGCTGTTGCGCGACCAAGTGTAGCCTGCACCGCGTTCGCTGACGATGCAGCCGAATTCCGGGTTCGCTAAGACGTTGACCCACGGCATGGGTGGCAGATGAAGGCGGCCATTTTTCAGGGCCATCGGGATCACATATTCGCGCCCGTCCGCCGAGAATCCGCCATGGCCATTGAAGTGCTGGAGCGGCTCGTCGAGGTCTGCGGAATCATCGGCGGGCGGGGTGGCGGCGTGAGGCGGTGCTTGCGCTGGGGCAGGGGTGGGTGAGTCAATTTCCTCACCGGCGATCCACTGTGCGGACGCCAGCCACCACTCCATTTCGTCGGAGGTGAATGTCGATGGGTCGATTAAAGTTACCCCTTCCTGCACGGGCTGCGGGTGTGTCGCATCCATCACGAAGAGCCGGACTGAGAGCCCGAGTGCTCGCCAGAATGGCAGTGCTTTGAGTAAATCTTGGGTACCCGCTGCTGCCCAAGTGGCACGGGCGATCACGCGGATCTCATCGCCGCCTAACGGGAAACGATGAACTATCGCCGAGCCGCTCAACGACTCCGGCACCTGCCGGTCGCTGCGTCCGAACAGCATCGTTGCGGCGAGCGCTTGGTAGCGAGCGGCGCTGGCGGGATCGATCTCGAGTTGGGTCAGGCGTGCAGTGGCAGCCACTTGTGCTTGGTTGAGCAGTGCGGCGGGCACGCCCCTTGCTTGGCATTGGAGCATGATCGCCATCACGGTTGGTTCATCGACTGCGGCAGCACTCAACAGCCAGATGACGGTGGTTTGGTGGGGGCCGAGCGCCAGCGTTTGACGCCAAGCCATCACGGGATCGAGGACATTGCCGGTTTCTCCACTCAATGGACCTGGCTGGTCCATGGCTGCCGGATCGAGTGGGGTGCGGCCACGGCCAAGGAAGCGGGCACGGTTGGTTTCCCATGAGGCTTGTGGCCCATCTGCGATTAAAGTTTGGGCCAGCCATGGCCAATTTTCATTGAGTCCGCGTGGGCGGCGGCGGGCCAGCAGAATCGGAGAGGTGCCCGCCACGGCAGTTTGGACAAACAATTTAGAAAACGCGGGATGGCCGGCGTCGCCCAGCGGATGATTGAGTGCGATCTCGGCATAACTCGTGAGTTCGATTTGACGGTGGCTTGGGCTATGATTGGTTAGGGTGATTTTACGGATTTCGACGTCGATCTGCGGGGCGATTCCGGCGTCGATCTCCAAGCAGAGATTTTCCGGGGAGTGCGAATCGCCCTCGCGGAGATAGAGCCTTGGCCCGCAGCCATGGGGTGACATTTCGGAGAAGCGAGTTAGTGCGACCCAGTCATAGAATAATCCGCCTTGGCCGCCAGGGGTGATTAGGCTGCGGAGTCTCCCATTTGTGAGGATTTGAAACGGCTTGGATGGAGTGGTCATGGCTTCAAGTAAGGGGTGTGGCGTTAGCGGGGCCTAGAATCAGGGTGGCGGTGATCGGTAAGCGGAGTACGGCGACCGAAGTACCGCTGGGCTCGATTGACAGTGTGCGACCTTCGGAGCACTGGGCATGTTGGATGCACTGACCGGCGGGCAGCGGCGGGGCGACCCACAGACCACCGGCTGGCAGCGTGAGTCCGGCACCAATTTCGAAGCGAATCTCGAATGTTTCCGCAACGGTAATTTTGAAATCGAGCTTGCCGTAGCGAGTCATCAAGCCCCGCACGGCGAAACCGCCTGGCTCGCAAATCCACGACCATGGCAGACCAGAGGCGAGCCACAGGGAGGCGGAGGCATCGCGTTCGCTCGCGACCATCGAGGCCAGTGCCAGCATGTATTCGGCGGCGATCCAAGTGTGCGGCACATCGCCGAGATGCCCGGGGCTGCGAGGATCATGCCAAGTGATTTCTGGCCATTGGTTCCAGGCCAGTGGGCGGCGGTCGGCGAGGAAAACGCTGAGTAATTCATGCGCTTCTGTGCGTTTCCCGAGGCGCACCATGGCACCGATGATCCGGATTTCGTAAGCGGTGTAATTCAGCCATGGAATCTCGCCGCGATGTTTCTGGCGGAAACCAACAAGATAGGTGTCGAGCATCTGATGCAGGGGGCCGGCAGGTAGGGCGTCGGCGAAATCCAACTGGGCGATTGCATTGGCGGTGGCGGTCGGATCGAAGTCCGCCCACTCGACTGAGCCAGGAATGTAGTTGAGTTTGTGCTCGCGAATGACCTGATCGATCGAGGCTAAGACATCGGCGAGAAGCGCCTGAGCTTGATCTCGCCAGTGACTGGCGAGTGGCGTTTGGCCGAGTGCTGTCGCCAATTCGGCGGCGGCTTCAAGCCCGCGGATGGCCCAAAAATCATCCCAGTATGAATGAACTGGGTGGGCGAGGTAGCCTTCATGGCTCGCGGATTCGGGGAGCAGTCCATAACAGGCGGAACGCAGTGGCTCGCTGAATTCGCGGGTCAAGCGTTGTGAGCGCAGTTGGCAGAGATATTCAGCGGCGCGGCTCACTGGCTGCCACATGGCTTGCAGGAAATCGAGATTTGCGTGGTCGCGGAAAACCTCACGGATTCCCCAGATGAATTGGCCATGACTGTCGTTTTCTACCAAACTATCCACTCCGTCGCGGTCAACGACGCAAGGCACATACCCATCCTCCCTCTGAAACTGCACATACCAGATCAGGAAATCATGCAAGACATGCGGGCAAGCGGCTTTGGCCATTGCCGCGCCCATGATCACACAATCGCGGACCCATGAGCGAGTGTAGCGGCGCGGGCCCGGCTGGATTGCGGGGCCATCGCGGTTGATTAGAATGTGACAAGTTGCGGTACGGAAACACTCGATCGCGCTGTGAGCGATGGCTGGCACCTGCCACTCGACGGGCTCAAGAACTTCTCGCCAGCGCCGGATCGCCTGTTCCCGGCCATCGGCGGCAGGGCGTTTTGATTTGCTGAAAAAAGGTGCCGATACCGTGACTTGAAAGCCAGTCGATTGAGGCGGTATGCTCCAACTCATTGCGGCTGATGCTAAACCTGATTCATCAGCTACTTCAGCATGGGGCGGCATTCCGCTGCCTGCGAGAAATTCTACGACTCCACCTTCTTCAAAGGCCGCTGCACCGCTGTGCTCTGGCTGGGGATCGGCATTCACCCGGCGGCCCTCGACGCTCATGCCGTGGGGGTCACAGCGGATCTGGTGAATCGGGCTGCGTCCTCCGAGGTTGCGGAAAGCTTGCCATGGCGGATTGACTTGAAACGGGCGCACTGCCACCGCGAATTGTACCACCGCCGCCGATGGGTTCTCAATCTGATAGGTTACACGCAATTCCATCTCATCCCCCGTGCCGTCGAGCCACGGCAGAATGACCAACTTGATTCCCTCCAACTGCCAGCTGACGCTTGGGAAGGGTGCCCCATCCGCAAGCAACGAGAGCTCGATTTCTGCATCTGCCCATGTGATCAGCTTGCCGGCGACGTTTAAAAAGGGTTCCAGCGAAAATCCAGCTTCGTCCACCTCGACCAAGCCTTCTTCGTTAATTAAGCCGCGGCGGCGGCCTTCCGGGCTGCCGATGGGTGTCCAGTATGATTGCTCGCGCTGCCAGTAGCGTGGAAACCAACCGCGCGGAAAATCTGCCGCCACTGCGTGAATAAATTCGTTAGGTGTGTGCGAAAATGCATCTGGCCGCAAATGCAGTGCCCGCAGCGCTGCGGATTCTGGATTTGCGAACTTGATTCGGAGCAAGCGGGCTTCGGCTTGTGGTGCAGGAATGTGGCTACGCAAGCCGAGCGCACGGGATGCTTGATAGATTGGTGACCAAGTTTTCCCATCCGCAGAAATTTCGATTTGATAAGTTCGGGGTGGCATCGGTGATGGCCAATCGATGACCAAGCCCCCAAAGCGCTGCAGACGGCCGAAGTCCACCGTCCACTGGGGTGCTGGATCGTCGTCGCTGGCTTGCCAGCCTCTGAGGGAGTTTGGTTCAAAGACCGAGCTGGGTAAATCGTTAGCTCGTTGGCTCGAAGCACGGACCGCCTGCGGCATATTGAGCGTCTGGTCGGTCAGCGAAATATCTGAAAAATAGACAGTCCCACTGCCGCCAGGACCTGCTGCGATCACCCACTCGATAGCGCCAACACTGCCAGGCGCGCCGCCACCTGCTGGCCCCCAAGCGTATGGCAAATCGCGCTCATGCAGCCGTTGTTCGGTCCACGTTTCGGGTAAACAAAAATTGGGGTGGAGTGAGCGCCAGGCGTTGGTGCCGCTCGGATCGGCGACTTTGAATTCAAAATGGTTTGGCAGTCCTTGGCCGCGGAGGCAAAACCGGATTTCGAAGATTTCGGGCAATATGAATTGGATTTCCCGGCGCGCCACCACGAAGCCACCGCTGCCGTGAAAATCGTAGTCGAGCCGCAGCGCGGGTTTGCCATCCGGGCCAGTTGTGCGGCTTAAATGGCCTTCCGCTTGGCCCGAAGCAATCACCTGCCAAGATGCAGGATCGGTGAAAAAATCTGCAAATGGGTGAAATGGCATCATGAAGTAACTTGGTCGCGAGGCTAACTTAACAAGCGCGCGATGCCAGCAGAGAGTTCAGTGGTTTTGAGCTGTTCAGCGTCTGTGCAGATTCACAGCGTCAGGAAATTTTCGACATCCAGAAAGTCTTGGCCGTAAATCAAGTGGTCCAACAAAGGCAAACCGGTGAGGTCCTCGATCACGCTCTTGTTGGTGATCATTGCGGTGTCCATTTCATCTTCCAATTGATTGAGGATGAGGCCGGCGCAGCGCAGTCCTTTGGCGTGGATCGCATTGACGGTAAGTAAGATGTGATTGAGTGCGCCAAGACGGTTGGCGGCGACGAGGATAACCGGCAGTTTCAAGTCAGCAGCGAGATCAGAGATTCGGTAATTGGCGGCAAGTGGGACTTCCCAGCCGCCAGCGCCTTCGACCAAGATCTTGGAATGTTTGGCGGCAAGCTGCTGAAACCCGTCGATTAACACACTTGGGTCAAGCGTGCGATTTTCTAACATTCCGGCGACGTAAGGAGCGACGGCGGTTTTGAGATACAATGGGTTGACTTCATCCAGCTTGAGCCCACCGGAGGCGGCCGCGAGCAGCTCGGCGTCATCGCGATCGCCGCAGCAAACCGGTTTGTAACCGACGGCGTCTTGACCTGCTTGGCGCAGGGCTTCGAGGATCAGGCGGGTGACGTAGGTTTTGCCGACTCCGGTGTCGGTTCCGGTGATGAAAAAGCTCATGAATGAGGGGTGGCGTGCCGTTGCGACCGGGTCAAGACGTGCGAATGATAAATTTCCCTTTGCTCGATCGAATCTCGGTCCATGGTTGCGGCAGATGACAGCAGATTTTTTGGTGATTGGTGCCGGGATTGCCGGACTTTCCTTTGCCCTGCGGGCGGCGCGGCATGGCTCGGTGGTGGTCCTGACAAAGGGTGAGGCTTATGAATCAAACACCGCTTGGGCTCAGGGTGGGATCGCATCGGTACTGCCGGAAGGGCAGCGGGATGCGGGGGATTCCGAAGAGCTGCATGTGGCGGATACCTTGGATGCGGGTGCGGGGCTGTGCAAGGAGGCGGCGGTGCGGACCATCATTGATGAGGGGGCGGCGGCGATTGAAGACTTGCTTGGATACGGGGTTTCGTTTGACCAAGAAAACTCCCAATTTTTACTCGGAAAAGAAGGCGGGCATTCGCACCGGCGGATTTTGCATGCCCGCGACACAACCGGGCTGGAGGTGGCACGTGCGCTCATCGAGACCGCCCGCAAGACTCCAAATTTAACGTTGCTGGAAGACCATTTCGTGATCGACCTGATCACCACGGCCAAACTTGGGGCGGTGGTGGATGATCGAGTGCTCGGGGCTTACGTGCTCGAAACCAAAACTCACGAAGTGAAGGTATTTCGGGCGGACCGGGTGATTCTCGCGGCTGGTGGCTGTGGTAAAGTCTATCTATACACGACCAATCCAGACTCTGCGACTGGTGATGGAGTGGCTCTCGGCTGGCGGGCGGGGGCTTCGATCGCCAATATGGAGTTTATCCAATTTCATCCAACCTGTTTTTATAACCCCGCGGCGACGGGACCGGAGGCGCGTTCGTTCCTCGTCAGTGAGGCGGTGCGCGGCGAGGGCGGGATTTTGATCAATGCCAAGGGCGAGGATTTTACCAAGAAAATTGATCCGCGTGGCTCTCTGGCTCCGCGCGATATTGTGGCTCGCGCGATCGACCGGGAAATTAAGCGGACCGGCGCGGCTTGTGTCTATTTGGATGTGACCCATAAGCCGAAGGGTTTCATGAAAGAGCGCTTTCCCTACATCTATCAAACTTTGCTCAAGTTCGGCCTAGATTGCGAAACGCAACCTATTCCGGTAGTACCGGCGGCTCATTACCAGTGCGGCGGTGTACTGACGGATATCAACGGCAAGACCTCGGTGCGCGGCTTGTTTGCCGTCGGTGAAGTGGGCTGTACCGGACTTCACGGTGCTAACCGCTTGGCCTCTAACTCGCTACTGGAAGGTAACGTCATCGCCCGCCGTGCGCTGGATGAAATGATGCGGCTCTATCCGCCCGGAAAGTTTGTTTCAGAGCCGCCACCGATTCCAGCGTGGGAGCACGGTGACACCGCTGAGCCAGATGAGCTGGTAGTGATTTATCACAACTGGGACGAAATTCGACGGCTGATGTGGGATTATGTCTCGATCGTCCGCACCGATAACCGCCTGCGCCGGGCGACCGCGCGATTGCGAAATTTGAAAAAGGAAGTCCGCGAGTTTTACTGGGGCCACCGGGTGAATGCGGACATTTTGGAGCTGCGCAATTTGGTGGCGGTGGCGGGTCTGATCGTTGAGTGCGCCACCCGCCGCAAGGAATCGCGGGGACTCCATTACACCTTGGATCATCCGCACACGGATGAGCGCCTGTGCTCGGATACCCTATTGCGTAAATTTTAACTCCTCTCTGCCGGGATTTAGCGATTTTCCCAATTGGGGTGGATGGCTGGGCGCTCGGGTTCGGGGATGACTTTTGAAAAGGGTTGGATTTGGTCTTCGGTGATCACCCACGATTGGTAGCGATCGGGTAGGGGACTGCGAAGTGTGAGTTTGCCATCGCGCTGCAGGCGGCGAAGGACGACTCGGAGAATCGCAAAGGCCATGCTGCCGAGCTCGTCGTCGTCTCGGTTGCGGTGAACCCGCTTGACCAAGTCGGTCTGGGCGAGGCGGTGGAGCTTGCCGTCGCGTGCGAGATCGATCAGGTGGGAAATTTCGACCCCGTAGCCGGTGGGAAAAGCGAGTGATTCCAAGGTGCTACGGCGGGCGGCGTATTCGCCAGCAAGCGGTTGTAGAATGAAGCTGAGTTCGGGATAAAACAGTGAGATCAAGGGCCGGACTAGAATCTCGGAGACGCGGCCACCGCCGGTGGAGTGGAATTCGTCGCCGTAGGCGAGTGGGCGCTCATAGAATGCTTTGACATAGTCGATTTCGGGATGACTTAGCAGTGGCCCGACGAGCCCGGTGACGAAGCCGGGGTGGAAGTTAGAAATGTCGCCATCGACGTAACAGATGATATCAGCGGTGGAAACATGGAGCGCTTTCCAGAGGTTTTCACCTTTGCCGCAATGGGCATCTTGGTTGGGGAGAATTTCGGCGGCGAGGTGGACTTTGGCTCCCGCAGCGGCGGCGATTTTGCGAGTGGCGTCGGTGGAGCCGGAGTCGATCACCAAGATTTCGTCGACTAAACCTTCGTTCAGCAGTGACTCACGGATGCTCGAAACGATCGGGCCAATGGTCTCAGCTTCATTAAGAGTCGGGATGCAAACGGAAATCTGCTGGGTTTGTTTCAACCCGACCAAGGTGCTCACCTCGGCGAATTGCCGGTGGTGAAAGTGCGGAAAAGTCGACATGGCGCAGTCCTACCCCTCGGTCGGTGGTTTGTAGAGGGAAATGAGAGTGGGTAAGTCGCAGACGGAGTGGAAATGGATTCTCGGATTTGGTGGCTTTTCCTCTCGTCAGCGGCATTTCGGCCGCTTAAGTTCGTGGTGGAAAATAAAGTAATCGATGGGCGACTTGGCATGTCTCTTGCTTTATATTAAAAACATATCCGCCCACTTATGAAAAAAATCGAAGCGATCATCAAACCATTCAAACTAGAAGAAGTTAAAGAAGCCCTCGCCGAGGTGGGCGTGCAAGGTATGACTGTGACTGAGGTCAAAGGATTTGGTCGCCAAAAGGGCCACACGGAGATTTACCGCGGTTCTGAATATACGGTGGATTTCTTGCCTAAGGTGAAGATCGAAATTGTGGTGGATGATGGCCAAGCTGACGGGGTTGCAGCAGCGATCGTAAAAAGCGCTAACACCGGCAAGATTGGGGATGGGAAAGTGTTTATTTCCAACGTCGAAGAAGCGATTCGTATTCGTACCGGCGAAACAGGTACTTCGGCGGTGGCAGTCAACTGATTTCAGTTGCTCCGATTCGCGTAGACTGAGTGACCGATGGTTTTCCTCGCGGAAACTGTCGGTTTTTTTATGGAACCGGTTCGGTTTGCGGTCGGCGGATGTTTAGCGGCGGGAGCACTGCCAATCGCGGAAAGCCGCTCCTAAAAAATGGAGAACATCGCTGGCGACGAGTGATTGTTCAGAGAGGTGAGTTTGGTTCATCGCAATTTCCGCACTGCGGCCGCAGATCCAAGCGCTGAGTGCTGCGGCAGCCAGTGGTGGGTCGCCGTTGGCGAGGCGAGCACCGATCAGGCCGGCTAGCAAATCACCTTGGCCACCGCTGGCCATCGCAGGAGTGCCGGTGGCATTGCACCACAAGGGTTGATTTTGGCGAGTGACCAAGGTGCGGCAGCCTTTTAATAACAGGGTGGCGGGGACTCGCGCGGCGAAGCGACGGGCAGCCTGTTCACGGGGTAAATCTTGAAGCTCGGGGGCCAATCTGGCGAATTCCCCTGGATGCGGGGTAAGTAGGTGGTTTTCGGTGAGGATCGCGGTTTTCTTCAACTCGGCGATGAGGTTCAATGCATCGGCATCGACCACGGTGGGCGCAGGGGAGTTTGCAATCAAATCCAACAAGCCAGCGGCGACAGCGGGGGACATTTCACCAAGTCCGCAGCCGACGACGAGAGCGTCGAAAGGGAATTTCAGCAGTTCCCGAGGATCGACAAATTTGCGGACGATCACTTCAGGTGGGCACTTGACAGAGATGCTGGAATATGCGGAAGCGGGAACGAACAAGGTAATCAGCCCGCCGCCGCCGCGGAGAGCTCCTGAGGCGGCGAGGACTGCCGCTCCGGGGTAATTTTCTGAGCCAGCGAGGATGGCCACTCGCCCGGCCATGCCTTTGTGGAAATCGAAGGGGCGGGGTTCTTTTCCGCAAGCAAGTGTTTGTGGGGAAATCAGCTCGAAATCGCTGGCTGGAGTGGCGGTGAGCGGTTCGACCGTTACCAACGCGAGGGCTCCAGTCGCTGCCGCAGCATGGCTGTGGAGCAAGCCGCGTTTGGCATTGCCGATCATGAATG
>JAYWAR010000307.1:0-4266 GCA_043782285.1 Akkermansiaceae bacterium
CTAGCGATGATTGAAGCTCATTTTGCGGCAGGTGCTTTCGATTGGTCGATCTGAACAGCATCCGACGGCTGGATAACAGCCACCAACAGCGGGCGCGTCTTGCTCGATAGGCCAGTGCTCGGATAAACGGCGATGACCGGGCACCAAGGTGCGCGGAGATCCAGCGGAACGACATCCAGTGAGTAGGTCTCTCCAGCCGCTGCGGCGGAGAGTTGAAGGAGCTTGAGTCCATTCTGCGGGTTGACGAGGACCATGGCGACAGCGCACTTGCCCGGGTCGATCTGCTGGATCGTGCGGTCGCGTGCGGTGATGGTGAGGACGGCCCCGCTCAGGTTCATGACCATGGCGGTGGGGGTGGCGGAGTTGAGCTTCGAACAAATGACAAACCGGGAGGCAAATCCCTCGCTCCAGGGTTTACCCGCCTCACGATTGAAGATCACCATCAATGTAGGCACCTTCTCCGCAGGGTCGGGGTTCTCCGAGGCCTCAAGCAATGCAGGGGTGATGGTTTGAATTCTGGGCGCGGCACCCGCGGGGGCAAGGCTGATAGGTTCCTTCCCGCTAGGCATTTTCATGCTTGCCGGCTCGGTGTTGAGGGAAAGCGTGAGGTTGTGCCCTGCAACCGACCACTCTTGGGGGAACCATTGATTGGTAGATTCCATGTCGGCTTCATAGCCGGTAAATCCATCGACTATCTTAATTTTCATCCTAGGAACCGGGATCTCGCCGATCGCGGCGACGATCAACTCGCGCGGCGGCACGGCATTTTGTGCCGCCGCGGCAAGCGTCAGCAGCGGGGCAATCAAAAGGGCGGGGAATTTCATAACTCGTTGACGGACGTCAGCCACTTGATGTTCAGCACCTCGAATCGGCGGCCAAACTTTTGGTTGATCGGGTTTAAGGCGGGGTTCGGGATCCGTTGGGTGCCAGACTCAATCGTCGGCGGGATGAGTGCTGAATTGCCAGTGCTCGGGCTGCCAGCTTGATCGATGGCCGCCGCAGTCAGGTAGTCGGGGCTGCGGACGACGATCGCCTCGCAGGTCGCGCGGCTCAACAACTTGCCGTTTTTATCATAACTCGCACCGGTAGCGCGGATGCGGAACGTGTCGCCGCGGGCACACAAGGATCCCCCCAATGGCTCCAGTAGGTCCGCTTGTTCGATGTAACCTGCGGCCCCTTCCATCAGACGTCTGGAAGCATTTTGGTAACGGCCACGGTTCGCGACTGAAACCAGGGTGCCGGTGTCGTCGGGTGTAGCAATCAGCGCCGGTTTGATGAGGTCCGGGTTCGCCAAATCGGCGCGGATCAATGCCTCTTCGAGTGCGCCGCGGTCGCCGCTGGTATTGGCGGCGAGACGGCGATTGACAAAATCCGCCACGCCCAGGAATGGCCCGCGTTCCTTGACGACCTCAACAATCTTAGCCACGAGAATGGTAATTTGGGCGTCGCTCAAGCCAAGCCCGCCGCCCCACGCCGGATCGCTCGAGGCGGGCATGCGGAATTTTGCAAACGGGTGGTCACCCGCAACCGGATTGCCTGCCGCATCGCTGCGGACAAGCTTTTTCAAACCACCCAAGACCGCCGCCCAAGCGGTCGGGGAGGTGCTGTTGACATTGAAAGCCCCCTCATTGGCGAGCAGATAGGCGGGCAGCCACAGTCCGTAAGTGTCCGGGGAATTGCCTGCTAGAGTCATCCCGCGGGTGGTATCCCGCAGTTGCGGATGAGCGACATACTGGCGGTTAGGAAGCCGATCGGTCCCGTTCCAAGCGCCAGCCTGCGACCACGACGATGCAAAGGTGCCATCCCAGAGCTCGCGATTGGCTTCAAACGCGAGATCATAAAGCAGGATCTCGTTGGTGGAGTCGGCTGACTGGATGATGTCGCCAAAATTAGTAGCGCCTTGGGAGATGAGGATGCTAGTCCATGGATTTGGCAGAGCCGCGATGGCAGGAATGGCGGTGGCATTCTTATCAGAGTGAAGCGCCGTGCGCGAGCTGCCGATCGGCTTGACCGGGTGCCAGGTCCACGGGGAAAGCGGCACATTGCGCAGGGTGCCGATGGACTGAAGCGGCAGGCTCGTGTCAGGAATATCAATGAGCGGAAATGACAACTTAGAGGCATGATTGAGAGGATCGCCATAGGGGCAGCCACGCGCTTTGCCATTGAGGAAAACGCCCCAGTTATTACTGGGGCCATTGGCGTCGTAGGCCGCCTTGCAGTGATACCAGCAACCTGTATGAAGATCGAAAGCCTGCTGTATAAAAGTTGAGGGGGTCCGGCAAGCAACTGAGGCAAGCGGATTCCAGTCTGCCATGAGCGCGGTGGTGTAAGGTGGCTGGACCGGCGTCATCGCGGCGGCGGCAATCTCGGTAGTATCATCGATCCACGAGAGATGGTGGCGGTAGTTCCAAGCGCGCGGCGGCTTGCGGGTGGTATTGAACACCCCCCAGGCTGATCCGCTATTCATTGGATGGTTGTTCCACTCGGGATACACGACGACATAGCCGGGATTTTCTCCCCCGCCGGCGTGGGTCAAATAGAGTCGCTGCAGGGTCGGGTAGGCGGAGTTTGTCAATACACTATCCGCCGAAAGAACGCCGCTGGGCGGCGCAGCTTTTAAGAAAAACGGCATTGGCCTCCAGTGCACCCGTTGGGTGCCAATGATGCCTGTCGTGTAGCGTTTCACCGTTTCTCCTGCGGCGAGGCGCGTTGGCAAAGCTGCCGGGGAGGGTTTATCGATGTAGAAATTTTTCAATCCGACTGGCTGCGAGGCAGTGAGCACGTTGCTGGCTGGATTATTCGGGTCGTAGGGCGACATCATACTTGCCGGGGTAATCGGGGTGAACACCAGGCACTCGCCGGGGCCGAAGGTCGTAGCCTCCACCGTAAACATGAAATAGGTATCTTTGCTGTCTAAAAAAGTGGAACCTGGGGACCTGAAGTGCTCACCATGGCTGCCAATCACGTCTAGGTTTGAGACGGCGCCTGAGGGCTTTTGCAACTCCACCGTGAGTCCGCCGCCGGTATCGATTTGTTTTGGCATGGCGAAGACATAGCGCTTGCAGGTCAGTGTGGCATTGTAGGGATTCCACAAAGTAAGCCTCGGAAAGACATGGACCCGGATCGAGGCGGCGGTCGGGGTGACCGGAGTAAAATCCCAGTGGAACCCGGCATCAACGACCACCGGGTGAAGTGGCATGCTGTTAGCGCGGGCGGCATCGACCGCGAATCCCTCGCCGCCACCGCCGGTGTTTGGGATCGCGCGGACAACCGACGGATCGGTGCCAGTGAGTTTCCGGGCCGCCGCGCCGGGGAGTTGATACCAATTGCGCAGCCGCTCCCATTGCGGGCCGGTCTTGCGGTGTTGGGTGCCAGGAAGGATTGAGCTTTTGGCGGTAATCCCAGTAAGACCCATGGCGGGAAGCTGGCCCATGACTGCGGCTGACGACCCGACAAAGCGGGTCATGTCGGACTTGAACCCACCTTTGACCGGGTCGGTGAAAAGCCCGAAGGATCGCTCGGTTCCGCTGTCCCCGAGGATTCCGTTGCCCAGCTTTCCTCCGGCAAGGTAGGCACCCTGAAGCGATGTGACTTTGCGGCGGTCGGTCGTGGTCGCGAAATAGTCGATCGGCAAGATCCCCCCGGCGATTTTCGAGGTGTCGCTGCGCGGGGCGGCGCTCAGTCCGACTTGGGCCGCATCTCCTACGTTCACGCCGCTGGCGAGGCTCGTTTGCTGCGAAAGGTCTTGCGTCCACCAGGCAACACTACCGGTCGTGCCTACCTTCACTTCGGGTGCCCCCACCCGCTCGGTTGCCGACCAGCGGCCAAGGTCAACCCGGCTGGCGCCTGTCGAGTCCGGGCTGACCAAGGGCGCGATGAACCAATCCGACTTCCAAGTGGTGGATAGCGCCCGGCTATCGACCAGATAGTTCTTCAGGCCGCTGGTGGTCGGCGCAATGGGGGGCGTCAGCCCAGTTGCGTTCACTGCGCCCGGCGTCCATACCCCAGTCCACGCGGCCGGGTGCTGGGCGGAGGCCAAGTTGGCCGGCCCGGTGATCCGCTGATCCGGCCCCGCCGTGATCTGGAGTTGGGCAATCGCCATCTGGAGTGCCACCATCGCGTTACTCCGCGCCAACGCCCGCGCGTCGCCGTGGGTAGATGTCCTAATCGAAATTGCGCTGATCTGGAGGAGGCCGACTGCGATGAGCACTAGCAGAACCATCATGAGCAGCGTGACCACTAGGGCAAATCCCCTCTCACGGGGCA
>JAYWAR010000308.1:0-4265 GCA_043782285.1 Akkermansiaceae bacterium
GCTCCGGCAGCGAGTTCGGCCATCCGCTTCATGCCTTGGAGTGAGGTGACTGGCATCACCCCGGCGATAATGGGGATGTGGATGCCCGCCAGATCGCAACGGTCGCGGAAATCGAGGAAATCATGGTTATCGAAAAACAGTTGGGTGCAAATGTAGTCTGCCCCTGCATCCACTTTGGCTTTGAGAAAATCGAGCTCCTCGACGCGGTTGGGGGTCGTTGGATGGCCTTCGGGAAAGCCTGCGACGCCGATCCCGAAGCCACGTGGGTCAGAGTGGACTCCCGATTGGTTGAACCTGCGGATCAAGCGCACCAAATCTGCGGCTTGGCGGAAGCTACTTTCAGACCAATCGTAGTTAGGTTGGTCGCGTGGCGGGTCGCCCCGCAATGCGAGGATATTGCCGACGCCAGCCGCCGCGTAGCGGGTGAGGATTTCCCATACTTCTGATTCGGAATGGCCGACACAGGTGAGGTGCGGCACCGGCGGGATTGAGGTGGTTTGTTTAATCCGCAACACCAGATCATGGGTCAATTCGCGAGTTCCGCCGCCGGCCCCGTAGGTCACCGAAACAAAGGTGGGTGCCAGTGGCTCCAGCTCGCGAATGGCTTGATAGAGATCTTCCCAAGCTGGCGCAGTGCGGGGAGGAAAAAATTCAAACGATAGTGAGGGTTTTGAGGCGCTGAGAATGTCTCGGATGTGCATGGTGGATGAATGATTGGCAACGACCGGTTTTTGGGCCGGAGACCGAAACTTTTTAGATTGTTCGGAGTTTCTTTGGAGCTTAGTTACGCGGAACGCAGCTAAAAAAGCGTCAATCGATTATGAAAACAATCCCTGTTTCTTTTCTTGTTGCAGGACTGCTGCTGCCGGCAGTGGGTCTTGCCCAACCACAGGATCCACTGGAAGGCTCACCAGCCCATGAAAAGGGCGAGCGGCATGGCCCGAAACGTCCCGGGATCGAAGCTTGGAAGACGGCCGATCTCAATCACGACGGGATGATTTCAAAAGAAGAGTTCGCGACGATTCCACGCATCCAGAAGCTGCCTGAGGAAAAACGTGCAAATATTTTTGAGCGTTTGGATAAGAATGGGGATGGGCTGCTGAGTCGTGATGAGCTCGGCCGTTTGGGAAAACCTCATGATGAGTCACCCGATCCACCGATGAAACGCTTGTGGGAGTTGGATTCAGACAAGAGCGGGGGAGTCAGTTTTGAAGAGTTCAAGCTCGGGCGGTTTTTTATGAAACTCCCGCTGGAGAAGCAGCAAGCCATTTTTAGACGTTTGGACACCGACGGTGACGGAGTGATTACCCCCAAAGATCGGCCGAAATTCCAGCCCAAACCGCCAGAGGATGAGCCCCCTCCAAATCAACCGGGCGGGCAGTGCCCAGATCGCGAGGCTGCGGCACACTCGATCAATCTGAAACTCGATTTGAATGGCGACGGAGCCCTGTCATTTGAGGAGTTTCGGCTGGGAGCCACCGTCAAAGATTTGACGGAGGATGAGCAAGAAGCACGTTTTCAAAAAATCGACCGCAATGGGGATCTCAAAATTTCTGCTGCAGATTTCTCCGGACCCGCACCGGCCGTCGAACCTTGAACCGAGAGCGGCACTTGCCGAAATCGATTGGCATTCACCCCCCAAAAAAACTGGCGACAGCTGATGCCGTCGCCAGTTTTGGGTTAAGAGGTTTAAGGTGCGGCCGAAATGGCTTCGGCTTTAGCAGCAGAGGCTAGCACCACCTCACGGATGTTGCCGCCTTTACGTTGGCTCCACCAGAGAACGACCGGTGAGGCGATGAAGATCGAGGAGAAAGTCCCAACGATGATGCCGATGAAGATGATCACACCAAAGTCGCGCAGTGCGGAGCCCCCCATAAAGGCCAAGATGGCAACGCTGATCAAGGTTGCGCCGGAGGTCAGCAAAGTTCGAGACAGCGTCGCGTTGACGGCGTCATTCATGATGGTTTCTACGGAGTCGGTCCGGTGCAGCAGCATTTCACGGACGCGGTCAAAGACGATGATCGTGTCGCTGATCGAATAACCGGCAATGGTCAGCACCGCTCCGACGTGAATCAGGGAAAGCTCACCTCCCATTAAGACGACCACCCCGACGCAGATGATGATGTCGTGGAAAATCGCGACAAACCCCCCTAAGGCGAACGAGAATTCGAAACGGGCGGTCATGTAGATGACGATTCCGAGAAGTCCTAGGGCGATTGCGATCAGCGATTGAGTGCGTGAGCTACCGCCGATTAAGGCTGAAACTTCGTCCTGGCTGGCATCAATCAGGTAAGCGCTGGAATCAGATTTTTGTTTGCCGAATGCCGGGATCGCTTCGCGCAGCTTGTTGGTGATGGCAGGTGCATCTTGAGTGGCGCAGCGGATGGTCAACATGGTGCCAGTCGCGAGATTGCTTTCTTGCTGAGGGTAAGCTTCTTTGGAAAGTTTACCGGTTTGTTTCATCTCATCGACAACTTTTTTAACGTCTTCGAGTGGGACTTTCGTTTGTTTGCCGAGTTGGAATTTGATCAAGGTGCCACCTGTGAAATCGATTCCCAAGGCGCGCTCGCCACGGATGGCGAAGGCCCCGAGCGAGATCACCAAAGTCGCGACTGCCAAGCTAATGCAAAGTCGGCGTTTGCCCATGAAATCGTAGTGGGCGGACTTGATCAGGTCGAGGAAGGTGAGTTTCTTGAAAAGGCCGAAGTCGATGCCCCAGCGGAAGATGACCCGGGTAACGAGAATTGCCGAGAACAACGAAGCGGTGACCCCGATGATCAGAGTGATGGCAAAGCCTTTGATGGTGCTGGTACCGAACCAAAACAGAATGACTGCTGTAATGAGCGAGGTGACGTGCGAGTCAAAAATAGCGGTGAACGCTTTATCGTAGGACGCTTCGAGCGCATTTTTTAGCGATTTACCGCTGCCAATTTCTTCACGTAGGCGTTCATAAATCAACACGTTGGCATCGACGGCCATACCAATGGTCAGCACCATCCCGGCAATTCCGGGGAGAGTGAAGGTGAAGCCAAACATCGCCATGATCCCGAAAAGCATCACGGTATTGATGATCAGTCCGACGATGGCAATTAGCCCGGAAACACGGTAGTAGAGCAGCACGAACAGGAAGGTCATGGCCAGTGCCAGTCCGCCAGCCACCAAGCCTTGCTTGACCACTGCGGAACCGAGGGTCGGAGAAACCGTCCGCATTTCATCGACGATTAGGGCGTTTTCCAGTGGGTTCATCAATGAGTTGGCGAGGTTTTGAACTTCGCCGGGTTCACGCAGGCCTTCGATGATAAATTGTTTGCCAAGTGGGACTTGGTTGACTGTGGGAGCGCTGATCACTTCCCCGTCGAGGACGATGGCAATCCGGTCCACTCCGGGACGCATATTTTGAGTCAGTGCGATCATTTTGTCAGTGCCAGCACTGTTGAGAGTAATTGAGACCGCATCGGCTTGCTGTGGAGAAGGCGTGGCGAGGGCGATGTCCGCGCCACCGAGGGCGGGGCGGCGGTTCAACAAAATATCGCGGCGGATTTCCTTGCGGTCCTCGGTCTTGCTCTTGTGAACAAAGGCCAGATAGCCGGGAACAATTTCAGTATGTTCGGAAACTCGAGTTGCCAGCGACTTGGAGTCGGGGCCGAGTTCCTCGTTGCGTGGACTAACCTCGCGGAGTTCGAGTTTGGCGACTTTGCCCAAGGTTTCCCGGATGCTTTCCGACTGCTTGGGTTCGATGCCGGGCATTTGCAAGAGGATGCCGTTGTTGCCTTGGCGGGCGATGATTGGCTCAGCGGTGCCCATGCCGTTTAGACGTTTTTCGATGACTTCGATCGCTTTATCCACCTGTGCTGGGGTGATCGGCATGACATTGCCATCCGAATCAAGTTTTGGTTGGATGTGCAGTGAAAACGACGAGCCGCCAAGGATGTCGATGCCACCTTTGAGGCGGTCCTTGGGCGGGGAGGCCGCAAACAAACAAAGCGCGCAGACTCCTAAAGTCAGTAAAGTGCCGACATTCCGCTTGCGGCGCTCGATTTCAGTCGCGAAATACCAGAAAAATAAAATCATCAGGCCCAATCCGACTAGGAATAAGGTCAAGGGATCTTCGTAGAAAGCGGTGGCAATTAGCATGGTGTGAAAGTCGTTTGGGAGCTCCGGAATCGAGGTGGGGAATCGGTGAAATCAGGACGGACTTATTTTGTCGGCGATGCGTCCTTTTTCTGGACGTTAGCGATCGCAGGTTTGTCGAATTCAAGCATGGT
>JAYWAR010000309.1:0-4261 GCA_043782285.1 Akkermansiaceae bacterium
TCTAACCTCATCCTATCAACCGCATTTCGTGCAACCCGTCGGCAATTCTCTACTCCACCCGCTGATGTCCGCGAACAAGGTGATCGAAAGCAATTCCGACATATCGACCACCCCTCTGCTCGACCATTCGGTGTTGGCCAACCACGCCCTCTATGATCGCTTCTATTTCTCGACCTTCGCGACCCGCGGCACGGATAAGCCGGACAAGGTATTCGAGCAGTTCATGAATGGCACTGCGCCGCTGGCATCGCAGTCCTTCCAGCCCTATCTGCCCGCCGGCACGACCGCAGCCACCGCCAAAGCGGATCTCTTCGCTGCGGGCAAACCAAAGGACAACGCTTACCAGACAGCCGCCGAATACCAGATGGTCCAAGGTCCGTTCAACGTCAACTCGACGAGCGTCCAGGCATGGAAAGCCGTGCTGGCGTCCATGAACAAGAGCGACGTCGTCACTCTTTGGGCGAAGAATGTTCTGCTGGAAACCAAGACCAGTCCTGGAGTCCCAATCCTCGCCATGTCGTTACTCAATGGTGGCCTGACCGGTGGCACGGTGGATTCGACCAAGATCGACGACGTAAAGACCAACGACTGGAACGGCTACCATGAACTCAGTGATGCCCAACTTACAACTTTGGCGACGGAAATCGTGAAGCAGGTGCGCCTTCGCGGGCCGTTCCTGTCCATGTCGGAATTTGTGAATCGCCAGATTGGCACGGAATCCGACCTCTCCCTGACTGGAGCGTTGGAAAAAGCCATTGCCGACTCGAAGCTCAATGAGGGCTTCATGAATATGAATAAGCCAGATCCAAAAGTTACCGAACTCACGGCGAGCGATTTCAGCGATGCCACCCTGTATAACTACAAAACGCTCGCCGCTACCCTCGGCAATCCCGCTGCCGGTGCCCCCGGCTGGATCTCGCAAGGTGACCTGCTGCGGATTCTCGAACCGGCCGCCACCGTGCGCTCGGACACCTTCGTCATCCGAGTCTGCGGGGAAGCACAAGATGCCAGTGGCAAGGTCACCGCCCGCGCCTTTGCGGAGGCCGTGGTGCAGCGGGTGCCCGAATATGTTGACCCGGTGGACCGCCCGTCGTTGAATGCCTACGACATTGCGGTGCCCGCCGCAGTACCCTCCACCGCCGCCGTTGCTAACAAGACTTTCGGACGACGCATGAACGTGGTGTCCTTCCGGTGGTTGTCCAGCAATGAAATCTGATTCACATGATCTTTAAAAACTCCCTTTGCCTCCTCACCCTGTTGTGGCTGCCCGTGGTGGCCCATGCCCAACAAAACGAAACCGCCGCGCCGATCCAGATTCGTGCGGTGCTGCACGATCCGGTCAATCCCACCGCCGCGCTGTTCTTGAGTGATCAAGCCGGTGGCATCGTCAAGTTGGAGTTCCGGCCGCAAGACCTGTCCGCGCCGCAATTGACGCTCCCCGTCAATGGCTCGCTGGTGCTTTATGATAAGGCTGACGTCGATCCCAAGAAACCCGAAGCGAGTCTGGCAGCCAGTTGCAAGATCCCTCCCAACACCAAGCGCGGAGTCGTCGTCGTGTTGCCCAGCCCGGCTGGCGCGAAACCCGCTTACCGGATGGTGTTCATTGATGATTCCGCCAAGGCATTTCCCCAAGGTGAATCCCGAGTGCTCACCCTGCTGCCGGTGGAGGCCGCCATCGAAGCCGGCGAGCACAAACTGCCGATTCACCCAGGCCAAATCGCCAATCTCCCACCCGTCAAGAAGGTCAATGAATACAACATGGCGCAGACGAATTTCTATTACAAACAAGGTGAAGCCTGGACCGTGTTCACCGAGCGGCAATTGCAGTTTCTCGACGGTTTCCGGCGGATCTTCATCGTCCATGTCACCCCGGGAGCACTCCAGCCGACGGTCACCACCATCGTCGATACCGCTACACCCTAACCGCTAGGGTGACGGTGGCATTGTCGCTGACGAAATGGAGGATTTTAATAATCCACAGTTCGTCCACTAGTCTCATTTTGAAATTCCTACATTCCATGAAGCCACTGCGGACTTGTTTTCTCCTCTCCTGTTGGTCAATTCCTGCCGTTGCCGAGCAGGTAAACTGGGTCGATCAAGGCAAGCAGGCATTTTCCACTTGGGGCTGTGCCGAGTGTCATGTAAGCAACAAAGACGATCTATCCATCAAAACCGGACCCTCGCTCTACAATCTGTTTCTCACCACCGCCCGCAACCGCGAGGTGATGATTCCCGCGACGGGGAAGAATGGTACCATCAAGGCGGACCACGACTATTTCATCAACTCGGTGCGAAATCCGGCTGATAATCTCGCCATCGCCGAGACCGGCAATACCAAGGGAGTCAACTATCCCGCTATCATGCCGCGCTTCATGCCGCAGATGGTTTCTGACTATGAACTGGAGTTGATCTGGCACTACCTCCGCCATGCCGCAGACGAGTCCCAGAACGGGCCAAGTGTGGTGATGGGTGAAAAGCAAATCGCCGTGAAGACAGCGAATCCATTAGATAATCCCACTGAAGTGGTTGTCACCAAGCGGCCACGGGTGTTTCGCGCACCGTTGTTGCATTCCAGTGGGCGCGCCATCCATGTGGGATTGCCTAGTGGAATGAATTATACATTTGACCCACGCTTCCTTTCCGTCCGCAGCGTTTGGAGTGGGGGATTTCTCAATCTGGCCAAGGAACAAAAAGGCCGCAGCACTCCCGGCTCCGAGCATGGACAGGATTCCCATGAATGGCTGGACGGCGCTCCGGCACTCACGCCGCTGGCGGCTGACGGTAGGCCTATTGATTTCGAATTCAAAGAACCCGATGTTCTCGATGACGTGGCCGTGGCCAAGCATCTCTGGAAAGGCGGGGATTTTCTTAAGGAACTGGCCGCATGGGATTGTGATTTCCTCGGCTATACCCTCGCGGAAAACCAAACGCCGGACTTCCATTTTCGCATTGGTAAGAATGTGATTAGCCAGCGGGTTTCTTTCACCGCAGAGGGATACTTGGTGGTGGAAATTTCTGGAGAACTTCAATCACCCCAATCGTTTCAAGTTCGCGAAAGCGGCTTCAGTGAAACTAAAGTGAATGGCGGCACACTCGCATCTGGCAAGTGGACTCTACCACTTGGCAAGAATGTGCATTATCAATTGCAGGCAAAGATCGGTGACAGCTTGGTCGCGCGGCCTGTATTATCCGCAGAGGAAAACTTCACCCCGCAAGTCGCTCAAGTCACGCCTTCGCAAGCGGACTTGCTGCCGGGCTATCAGATCGAGTCATGGGAATCTCCTAAAGATACTTATGGTCGCAAACAACTCTTCGAACCCACCGCCATCGCAGTGGCGAAGAATGGAACCATCGTCGTCGGCACCCGCACGGCGGGCATCTGGAGATTTAAAGATCAGAAATGGCAACTCTTCGCTGAGGGGACTTATGAATGCCTCGGTCTATCAATTGAAGACGACATGGGTGATGCTATCGTTATAGCACAGAAGCCGGAGCTGACGCGCTTGCGCGATCTCGATCATGACGGCCGTGCCGACGAATTCCTCACCGTTTGCGATGACTATGGGTTTCATGGAAACTATCATGAATACACCCACGGCCCAGTGCGGGACGCCGCTGGTAACTACTATTTCGCGCTCAATCTGTGCCACAATGATAATGAGCGGGCGTCCTATCGTGCCGGTGGTCCTTACATGGGCAGCATGGGTGGCTTCCGCGGTTGGTGTTGCCGGGTCACTCCGGCCGGGGTCTTCGAGCCATTCGCATCCGGGTTGCGCAGCCCCGCCGGGTTGGCTTTCGATCCTGATGGCCGCTTGGTCGTCGCAGATAACCAAGGCGAATACATGGGTTCTTCTAAAATCAGTTATCTCTACAAAGATCACTTCTATGGTCACCCATCCAGTTTGATATCACTACCCGGCATGAAGCCAGACTCGCCGGAAATCGCTTATGATAAATGGCAGAAATCCGCGCAACTCTCCGCCTTGTGGTTTCCTTATGGCAAGCTGGCCAACTCACCCGGCAACCCGGCGTGGGATCTCACTAACGGCAAGTTTGGTCCGTATCGTCAGCAAATGTTCATTGGCGATCAAACGCTCTCGACCTTGATGCGCGTCGTCACGGAGAAAGTCGGTGATATTGATCAAGGTTGTGTGATGCCATTCGCAAGCAAGCTGGCTTCTGGCGTGATGCGCCCCTGCTTTTTACCGGACGGCTCATTGCTAATCGGCCAGACGGGCAGGGGATGGCAGGCAAACGGCGG
>JAYWAR010000310.1:0-4260 GCA_043782285.1 Akkermansiaceae bacterium
AACAAAATCCACCGGATTACCCCACGCCAAAATGACGAGGTAAACTCCGCTTGGATGCCAGATTCACATCGCCTGAATTTCCACTACATCGACAGCGCCGCTCGCCTCACTGAGCCGCTCGCTAAAAACGCAGACCACCATCTTCCCGAGTCTTGGACCCAAGCAATCACCGCCGCCGCCGCCAAGATCAAAGCCATCCCCGCCGCCCAGACCGCGATCATCGGTTCCGGCCGGATGACCAACGAAGAGCTTTTCCTGACTCGAGTCCTTGCCGCAGAGATCGGCACCGATCAACTCGCACTTGTCCCTCGTTTTGGCCAAGCGGACGCCCTACTCGTCGCGGCCGACCGCAACCCAAACACCACCGGAGCCAAACTGATCCTCGGAATTGAAGATCCTTCCGAAAAACTTGATGCGATCCGCGAGGGTGTTCGTAATGGCTCGATCAAATCACTCATCGTGCTTGGCGAAGATCTCGTCACCGACGCCAGCTTCACCGCCGCAGACCTCGGAAAACTCGATTTCCTTCTGCAAACCAGCGTCCTCGCCAATTCCACCGCCGAGCAAGCCCACATCGTCCTGCCTTCGGCTGCCTTTGCCGAAAAACGCGGTTCGATGGTCAATCTCTCTGGCCGCCTCCAACGCCTCAACCGCGCGATCGAACTTCCTGCCCATGCCCACGACGATTGGGAAATCCTCCGCGACCTGATTCTCGCGCTCTCCGGCGAAAATAACGAAGCCCACCACATCGAAGACATCTTCAACGCTTTGGCCGAGAGTGTCCCTGCATTCAACGGCTTGACGCTTTCAAAAATTGGCCATCAAGGCACCCAAATCGCTGACACCAACTATCAGATCCCACTACTCGCCAACGAGCGTGCCCGCAAAGCGGCGGGACTGATTAATGGGTAAATTAACCAATAACCTTTAACTCTCTTCCGCTCCCTATGCCGGATCTCATCTTCCAAATCGCCATCATCATCACCAAGATCGTCATTTTGACTTTCATTGTGGTGCTTCCATTGGTTCCCTTGTCGGTTTATTTTGAACGGCGCTTTTCGGCCATGATTCAAGATCGCGTCGGCCCCAACCGCGTCGGGATTCCACTGACCTTGTTCGGATTTAAAAAAGACTTTCACTTTTTTGGTCTGATTCAACCGATCGCTGACGGCTTAAAGTTGTTCCTCAAGGAAGACTTCACTCCCGCCCACGTCCGCAAAGTTTTCTACTGGATGGCCCCAGCGCTAACCGTCGTCCCCGCGCTCATCACGGTCTGCGTGGTGCCCTTCGGCTCACCAATCAGCATCTTCGGCCACCTCGAAAAACTGGTCATCGCGGATCTCGACATCGGCCCGCTGTTCATTTTTTCGGTCGCCTCACTCTCGGTTTATGGCATCACCCTCGCCGGTTGGTCGTCGAATTCAAAATTTCCCTTCATCGGTGGCGTCCGCTCCACCGCGCAGATGATTTCCTACGAAATCGCCCTCGGCCTCTCGATCATCCCGGTGCTGATGTATTACGGCGACCTCAATCTCAGCACCATCGTCCAACAGCAAGCCGACCACGGCTGGCTGTTGCTTCCAGTCTGGGGCCACGACGCGGACCACACGCTCATCAGCAAGTTGCTGTTCTGGTTCCCGGCCGCGATCGCCTTCCTGATTTTCACCATCTCGATCTTCGCCGAAACCAACCGGATGCCCTTCGACCTTCCCGAGTGCGAAACTGAACTCGTCGGCGGCTATCACACCGAATATTCCTCAATGAAATTCGCGATGTTCTTCATGGGCGAATACGCGGCCATGGTCATTGGCTCAGCGCTCATCATCACGCTCTTTCTCGGCGGTTGGTCGATCGGTTTCGGCCTCGATGCCATCGTCGCCAAGCTCCACCTCGGCGATTTCTACTTCGGCGGACTCATCCACATGGGCTGCTTCCTTACTAAGCTGATCGCTTTCATCCTGTTCTTCATCCTCGTCCGCTGGACCGTGCCGCGGTTCCGTTATGACCAGCTGATGAAACTCGGCTGGGTGGTATTTTTTGAAGCCGCCCTCATCAACGTCTTCCTCGCCGCTCTCATTGTCGCCGCGCCTCAGCTCGAAAAAACCATCATCAGCATCGGAGCCGTTCTGCTGGTCATCGTCACCGCCGCCGTCATCTGGGTCGCCAAGGTTTCCGAGGAAACGCCCAAAGTTCTCCGCGCCTGAGCGTAAATTTCAAATCTCAAATCTCTGATATGGCCATCGTCAAACTCCAACGTCCGAAACTCAATTTTGGTGAGAAAATCTATTTCGGAGCCCTCATCAAAGGCTTTTTCCTCACCATGACCCACGCGGTCAGAACCCTGCGCGGTAAATCTGTCGGCGCAGAAAGTTTGGCCTCTTCCGGCCTCGGGATCACCATGCAGTTCCCCGAACAACGGTGGGACGAGCACCTGCCAGAATACTATCGCGGCGCACCCGCCCTGGTCACCGACGAACAAGGCCGCGAACGCTGCGTTTCCTGCCAACTCTGCGAATTTATCTGCCCACCCAAGGCGATCAAAATCACACCCGCAGAAATCCCCTCGGATGATCGATGGGCCAAAGTCGAAAAGCGCCCGCTCGAATTCGAGATCGACATGACCCGCTGCATCTACTGCGGCATGTGCGAGGAAGTCTGCCCGGAACAAGCGATCTATCTGCGCAAAGACTACCTCATCACCGGACTCAAGCGTGCCGACATGGTCCACGACAAGAAGCGCCTCTACGAAATCGGCGGCACCCGCGTCGGCCTCGTCAATAAGTGGAACGAGCTGAAATGATGTTTTAAGTGATTGGTTAAAAGTTAAACGGGGCACTCCTCATCTTCCACCAATCACAAATAACCTTTAACAAATAACGAAATGCCCTCCTACCTCTTCTGGCTATTTTCCACCGTCATGCTCATCGGCGGCGCGGCGGTCATTGCCTTCCGCAATCCGGTTGCCAGTGCGCTCTCGGTCGTCACCTGCTTCGTCGGTCTCGCCGGGCTCTTCATCGGACTCAGCGCCTTTTTCGTCGGTGTCATTCAAATCCTCGTCTATACCGGCGCGGTGATGGTCTTGTTTTTGTTCATCATCATGCTGCTCGACCTCAAGGATGAGGAAAAGGCTGCCAAGCCCTTGCTTCCGATTGCTGCCGGAATCGCCCTGTTCGCCGCCTTCAGTGTCCAATTGATTGGAGTTCTCTCGCGCACACCCAACGTGATCGCACCGGCTCTCGACCAACAAATCCTCGCCGACGCCGCCAGCGGATTCCCCGCCACCAGCAAGATTGCCACCACCCTCACCCAAGGCAAACTCCCCGACGTCCACCTCATCGGCCACACCTTGTTCACCCAATACAATCTTCCGCTCCAGATCCTCGGCGTCCTCCTGCTCGTCGCCACCATCGGCGTCGTCGTCCTCTCTAAGCGGCAAGCGGAATAACTTCTTATTTGCTCACTGATCACTGATCACTTCTTATGGCCACCCTCAACGACTATCTGCTCGTCTCCGGACTCCTCTTCGCCACTGGCCTCGCGGGCGTGGTCTTGCGCCGCAACATCATCATCGTCTTCATGTGCCTTGAGCTCATGCTCAGTGCCGCCAATCTGACACTCGTCGCGTTTTCCCGCTTTCACCCTACCGCCAACGGCCTGCCTGATTACAACGGCCAAATGCTGGTCTTTTTCGTCATCACCGTCGCCGCCGCCGAAGTCGCCGTCGGCCTCGCCATCATCGTCGCCCTCTACCGCGCCCGCCAAACCATCCACACCGACGAACTCACCAGTTTAAAAGGCTGAGGAAGATTTTTAACTACGGATTTCACGGATTTAAGAACTTGATTCAATGGAAAACCAGAGAGCCTCACATCCGCACATGGACCTTACCCAAAAAATCATTGGGGCGGCCATGGCAGTGCATCGTGCTCTAGGCCCCGGACTCGATGAGAAAATTTATGAAAACGCACTCGGTATAGAACTCACCGCGCAGTCCCTTTCATACACTCAGCAGCAACAGTTTCCCGTTTTTTACAGAGAACAGAGCGTCGGCAAACTCATCACCGATCTCATCGTCGAAAACAAAGTCATCATCGAAACCAAAGTTGCACTAGCAATCAACGATGTCCACATCGCCCAAGCCCTGAGTTACCTCAGCATCTCTGGCCTCCAAGTCTGCCTGATACTCAATTTCAAAACCGCCTCGCTCACCTTCAAACGAGTCGCCAATATCTATCTCCAAAATCCGTAAATCCGTGAAAT
>JAYWAR010000311.1:0-4254 GCA_043782285.1 Akkermansiaceae bacterium
CTCGCCTTGCCGTTTTGCCGACTTTTTTGGTTTTTCGTCTTTAAGCCTTAGTTGGCGGAGCCTCCGACGACTAGCCGACATCATCATGGAAAGACTGGATCTAAAACGCCGGGCACTCGAGTTTTTCCATCGCCACTTTCATCAGGGACGGGGCGGGCGAACCAAGCTCGCGATCTCCACCGGCGTCCTCTCGCGGGTGCTGACCACCGTTGTGAGCTTGGCCACCTTACCGCTCACGGTCCGGTATCTCGGCAACGAAGGCTACGGTCTAATGATCGCGATTTCGAGCGTGGTAGGCTGGCTTCAGTTTTCCAACATGGGCCTCGGACTGGGGCTGCAAAACGCGCTCACTGAGGAGGTTGCCAATGGCTGCAAGGAGGCCCAGAAATCGCTGGTGAGCACGGCGGTTGCCGCTCTGGGGGGCATCGGGTTAATGCTACTAGTCCTCGGAATGGCCGCCTTTCCCTTCGTGGACTGGTTGAAAATTTTCCCACCCAGTTCGCAGGCTTTTATCCACGAAATTCCGTGGACGGTGGCGATCGTGTTTTTCGGTTTTGTCAGCACCGTGGTTCTTGGCTTTGTCGGGCCGATCTATTCTGCGCGGCAGGAACTCCACATCTTCGCCTTGCAGGCAATTTTTTGTTCCGTCATTACGCTGGCTGGGACGCTACTAGTAGTCCATTTCCGCTTAGGAATGGTCGGGATCGTTTCGGTCACCGTGGGGGCGACGGCGCTGGTTCAGTGGGTTTTTGCGATCTGGACACTCTATGGACGGAATTCCGCCGAGCTGCGGCCCGCCCTTGCCGCCGTGAACCGGAAGGATTGGAACCGGATTTTCAGCACCGGCGCTCAGTTTTTTCTGCTGCAACTGTGCAACATCGTTTTCTTCCAACTCGACGCGATGCTGATCATGCATCTAATTACCGCGGAAGAAGTCACACCCTACGCGGTCGCGCAGAAGATTTTCCTGCAATTCGGAGGCATATTTGCCATCGTGACCAGTTCGCTATGGGCCGCATACGGACACGCGAAGGCGCAAGGCGATGGTGATTGGATTCGCGCGACCCACCGAAAAATCCTACGGATGTTCTGCGCCTTTTACGGCTTGCTTGCGATCGGAATGATCGCTTTTGGAAAACCCTTGCTTGAATTATGGGTCGGCAGCGCCTCGGCGCCCGGCGTGATGCTTCTCGCGGCAGTCTCGTTTTATTTCTTCCTCCGGGAATGGACGGCAATGCACGCCATGCTTTTGAATGGACTGAACGTAATCAAGGAACAGGTGCCATCCTTGGTTGCCACCTCGCTGCTAATCCTCCTCCTTGAGATCTGGCTGACCGTCCGCTTCGGTGCCGCGGGGCTGGCCTTCGGCGGCGGGCTGGGATTCCTGTTCGGCAGCGGATGGTATCTCACTTTTCTGGCCGGACGTGTCCTTAAACGGATCGGCGGGGAAAGTAAAACCGCGGCGATTCCCATATCATGAGCACCAGGATAAGACAGTTTGTATTGAAGGCCGCGCGACGTGCCGGAATCCGTAATTTCAAAGCCACGAGCCAGGCCGGCCATGACTACATTTGCCATGTCGGAGACTTTTCAGGCGAAAATCCTTTTTATAATCCAAGCGGGGACCAGCTCGGTCTCTCGCTGATGTCCGCGTGGTGCTGTCAGCAGGAGAATCCGGTGGTCTATGACGTAGGCGCGAATCTGGGCTTCGTATGCACCCAATTGGCGCAAATAATCCGCGCCGGAGGCAGGGAGCCGCTGATCGTCGCTTTCGAGCCGGTCTGGTCAACGTTCTCAAAACTCCGCTATTCAATCGCGGCATTGGGCCTGCAGGCTGAAATCGTTCCGGTCTGCGCCGCGATCTCGGATCAACCGGGCTTCGCTTCGATCGTCTTCGATGAGAAGCAATCGTTATACGCGCAACTCTCCCGGGACACGAGCAATCCACGGACGGGAAGTGAAACAAGTTTCGTGCCGATCCAGACCCTCGACCTGGCTGCGAAAACCTTTCCTCCTCCGACATTGCTGAAAGTCGATGTGGAAGGTTTCGAGGCTCATGTGATCCGCGGCTGCCCGGGGTTGCTTTCGGCAGCCGATCCACCGGCAATTTTTATGGAGATCAATCCGGTCACGATGGGCGAAGTGGGATCCAGCCCCGATGAAGTCTCGCGGGTGCTGGAGGGCTGGTCGTTTTTCTACGTGGATGATTTTGAGGGGCAGAAGATGCCCTTCGGCAAACGGTTGGACGACTTCGCCGGGATCGGCTGGGTTTGCAATATCTTCGCCGTCCCGCCCGGCGAGGTTTCCATGGCACGCTGGCAGGTCGCCAGTCGCGATCTACAGGCGGGATAGACTTGAAAACGATGCGCAAGGAACTTTTCTATAATCCGCTGCTACTCCTAGAGCGAATCGGGCACTGGGCGACGGAATCCAGTCGCTTCAAGCGGCTGCGCCACACGCCGGCGGAGGGCCTGAACTGCTATCACATCGATTCCCTCGAATTGCTGGATCTCGTCAAGCCGCTGAAGCCGCGCGTGATTTTCGACGTGGGAGCGAATGTCGGCACTTGGACCTTGTTGGCGAAAACCATTTTCCCGGACGCGAGGGTGGAAGCCTACGAGCCTCTGGCCGTTCATTATGAGGATTTTCGTAAGGCCACCAAAAAGCTTGAAGGGATCTCCCTGCATTCATGTGCCTTGGGCAGCTCGGTCGGAAAATCCACGATCAAGGTGACCAGTTTTTCGGATGCCTCAAGCATCCTGCCGCTCACGGAGGCCGGTAAAAGCCAATGGAACTTGGATTGCGTGCACGAGATCGCGATCGAGATCGCTACGATCGACCATCTGGTGGCGACCGGTGAAGCGCCTCAACCCGACTTGATCAAGCTGGATGTCCAAGGCTTCGAACTGGAAGTTTTGAAGGGAGCTGAACGGTGCCTGCCGAACGTGGCGGCGATCATCGCGGAAGTGAGTTTCTCGGAATTTTACGAGAACCAATGTCTGTTCCACGATGTTGTCACCTATCTGGGGGAAAACGGCCTTGCACTTCACGCTTTGGGGCATTCGACTCCGACAGGAAAACCACTGGTGCAGGCGGACGCGCTTTTCACCCGGATTGTCGGAAACCGCCCCGGAGCTCCCGCATGAGGATGATCACCACGCAACTCTTGGGGGGCATGGGTAACCAGATGTTCCAGTATGCTGCGGGCAAAAGTCTCGCGCTACGGCACGGGCTGGAACTGAAAGTCGATACCAGTATTCTCGAGGATCACAGTCCGGGAAAGCACGCCGTAAACCGGAATTACGATCTCGATTTGTTCGCGTTGGAGGTGGCGAAGGCGACTCCGACCGACCGTTTCCGTTACAACGCGCACGGGTTGTCCTTTCCCATGAAGCTGGCGCGCAGGGCATTGGCCGGAATTTCCCAATCGCGAATTCGCCGCGAACAATCGGTGGGTTACGATCCCTCGTTGGCAGAAGCATCACCGCCGCCCGCCTATCTTTCCGGACTATGGCAGTCCTATCGCTACTTCGAGAACATCGGGTCCGAGCTGCGAAACGATTTCAAATTGAAGGCTCCGCTGCTGGAAACCTCGCGGTCGCTAGGCGACCGGTTGGCATCTCCGAGATCGGTTTGCCTGAATGTGAGGAGGACGGACTATGTGAACGTGAACAGCACGTCCGAGGTGCTGGGGTTCATTGGCTTGGAGTACTACCGGTCTGCCGTGGAACGTATGCGGTATGAAGTCGGCAGTGATCTTTCGTTTTTTGTGTTTTCAGACGATCTGGAATGGTGCCGCCGGGAATTAACTTGGCTGCCCGCCGATCCGGTGTTTGTGGAGCACACCCACGCGGGGAATAAATTCGGCAACTACCTCGCTCTGATGACCCGCGCGAACCACTTCATCATTCCTAACAGCACCTTCGCCTGGTGGGCGGCGTGGCTGGCAACAGGCTCGCAAAAGCGGGTAGTCGTCCCCCAGCGCTGGTTCCGGGAGGAAACGCAGGACTCGTCCGGCCTCTGCCTGCAGGATTGGATCCGTATCTGAGAAATGGTGACAGAAAACATAAAGGTAGTGCCTATATGGGCCGTGATTCCCACTGCGGGCCGCGTAGGACGTCTGTTGGCCACCCTCCGCTCCGTCCTCGCGCAGGATGTTCTGCCTGCCAGGATTTTAATTGTTGACGGCGGCGATACGCTGCTGGAATTGGGGGATTTGATCAACCTCGCGGAACGTTGCGGCGTTTCATTGAT
>JAYWAR010000312.1:0-4243 GCA_043782285.1 Akkermansiaceae bacterium
CGAGGACGGCCACCCGAAATCCATCGTCGCCACCGACGACAAGGGCAAGACCATCACCGACTGCCACTACGTCTGGAGCCCCGCTGGCAAACTCCAAACCCGCATCCTCAATGGCGTCCTCCACGAATACAAATACGACCCCCTCGGCCGCCTCACCGAAGTCAACAAAACTGATGCCGCGAAGAATTGAGATCAATGGCAAAGCCGCAAAGGGCGCGAAGCAACGCAAAGTATCAATAGACGGACCGCGAAATTCATTTCGCCCGAATTTCCAATAACCCATAACTCTTCCTCTTCGTGACCTCCGCGCCTTTGCGGTAAATCGCCTCAATAATCCTCTCCCTTACCTCCTGAAGACTGAAAACTAGCAACTAAAAGTAACTCCATGAAAACAAAAACAAAACACTGGGCTAGCATCACCGCCGGCATCCTCAGCCTCGCAGGCTACGCCTCCGCCGCCAGCGGCGAGAAATACACCTATGATGCGTCCGGCAACATCATCGAGAAATCGATTGATGGGCAAGTCACCACGATGGCCTACGATCAGGCGAACCACCTCATCGGCCGTCAGGCAGACGGGCAAGGCAAGGAAATCACCACCTACGATGTCGCTGGGCGTCCTATCGCTTTAAAAGACGAAATCGGCCTACAAACCCGTGGCATGAGCTATGGCTACGGCGATAAAGTTCTTGGAACGGAGTCCCGCGACGCCAAAGCCGGATTTTACTACAACGCCGAAGGGCAATTGATAGGCATAACATCCGGCGGTAACGTCGCCACTTATACATGGGATGGAAATGTCTTGGCCGCCACCTCCGAAGAGGCATACACCAACGAAGGTCACGTCACTGGTGGAGTTCCTATTATCGCAGGAAATCAGATTGTCGTGGTTTCAGATTACCTGGGTAACACTCTCAGCCAAGGCAATCAACAATTCACAAGCACTGCTTATGGTGATGGCCTCGAATCAGGTCGATTCACAGGCAAGCCGTTTGTTAAGGAACTTGACACCTACATATTTCACCATCGCTTATATAGTAAACAAACATCACGCTGGAACACCACGGATCCTCTGGGTTTCCCAGATGGTCTTAATAACTACGCGTATGTCGGCGGAGATCCGCTGTGTCATGTAGACCCCCAAGGAACGTTTCATCAACTCGCGTATGTTTCAATATATAAGGATGCGTCAGACGACCATTCCCCTGCAGTGCAGATGAGTTGTAACATATTGTTTGGCCACACTAGTTCTGCCGCAGATGAGCCTAATGTCGAAAAAGACTCGCCGCGCATATCAGCCGCCATTAACGGACAATCGACTGATTGGACATGTCCTACCGCATCGGTGGAAGCCAAGGGATCAATCCAGGATGTTGATGGCAATGCTAATAAGGAATACTGGAATAACGTCCAGATCAAAGGAACTGCTTCATACACAATTGGCACCACAACCGACTATTCGAAGACTATTGAATGGAAGACCGATCCGTGGGAGAAGTGACACAATATTTGGACTTGCGGCTTTGCCGCCGCCAGTCCAGTTTATCTTATAGTAATCATGAAGTTCAAAATTATCACTGTTGGGGCAATTGTGGTTATAATTGTCTGTTGGGGTTTTTCGGAACGACTTGCCACTTCCAAAATGAAAGAGGAAGTGATTCGAGCGGAAACACCAAAACAGTCTGTTCGATTGCATAGCAAGCAGGACGATGGGTTAATTAGAAAAGCACCTAAATCCGGGGCTCTTGATAAGGGCGAGCCAATTGTTAATACCGGCAAACTGGCGCAAAGAGATATAGAGCAGGCGATACTGCGTATCACCGCAATAGAGGACGAGCATAAACGCATAGATGCAATCAATATTTTTGCGGCGGAATGGGCGAAGCAAGACCCTGATAACGCATTCTTGTGGGCAACATCATTAAAAAAGCCGTCAGAAAGAAATGCCGCCTCCATTTCGATAATAATGGCTGTCGTCGAAGGCGGCGACCTATCAAAAGCTGAATCCATTATCAGATCCGCTCCATCAGGAGACACTAAGGACAGAATGATATTCTACAGCGCTCCACAACTCGTGCGACTGGATATTGATTTGGCAATTAGAATGGCTTCGTCGTTATCAGACGTAAGTGCGATTGGTTCGGTTAGCAAAATGATGATAGAAACTATATTTGAGAGTGGAAAGACTTCCAATATAGAACAAATCATATCTGAAATACCTCCAGGCACGATGAGAGAATCGATTGGCTCGGCGGTAGTTTTTGAATTGTCTAAGAAAGATCCTTTGTTGTCTTTGAATTGGTTGAAAGCCTATCCTGAATTTGCCGATGTCCCAAATCTGGTTTCAATTGCCGCCGCCTTTTCGGCAAAAAATCCCCTCGACGGTATTGCTGCGGCTGATCAAGTCAGCAATCCAAAGCAAAGAGATATTTATTTAACTAGTCTCACAGCAAAATGGAGTGAAAGAGATCCGAGGGCTGCGGGAGAATGGGCGATTTCAAAGATTAACGATAGTATCCTACCTTCGGAGAAAACAGTGTTTAAGTCTATCGCTGCCGAGTCAGTAAGTATAGATCAGTCTATGATATTTGATCAATTGGCTTTGGTCAAAGATAATGACCGAAGAAATCTGCTGACCCTTGAGGCCACGAAATGTTTAGCAGAATACAATCCTATCAAATCCATTGAAATAGCACTTTCCGTGTCGAACGATCAGACACCAGAGCAAGCTAGTGCGGTGGGCGTGGCCGCACAAAAATGGCTAGCCAGAGATTCCTACTCCGCATCAAAGTGGATTGAGTCGCTAGGCCGTGGAGCTATTAAGGATTCCGCCGTTTCCGCGCTGGTAGAAAATATAATCAAAAAAGATCGTGATTTCGAAGCCGCCACAAAATGGGCTGAAAGCATAGGGTCGGAGCCTGCTAGGAAGAAGGTGATGAATTCAATTCAAAAATATAAGGATGCTGAGTGATTAGCCGTGTATTGGGTCGGTTCTTGGAAATCAACGTGCCTGTGTGGCGTTGGTCCTCACGGAATAACATTAGGCCGGGGAGACGGATACAAAGATCGGGATCATGAAGTCCCCAAAAAATCACTTTTGGGTGTTTTGACATTTTGCGTAATGCACACCCTCGTGCTATCGACATCGGCAGAGCCGTCTGGCGACGTGCGGTTGGCATTGAAGCCATGGAGGCAGCGATTCCCCCTCCTGGCTACCGGTTTCCACCGGCAAAGTCGGTGAATTCCCGCTTCCCGGATTTCCTGCCGCTTTTCGTTATTCAAATCCATTTACACGTGAGCCGATTCATGGCGTCATGAAATGAATGAAGGGGAAAGTCAATGGCATCGTAAAGACCCCCCATGTAGCGTGGGGTTCATTCTGTTCCGATGGTCTCAATAAGCAAGTGCTCTCTGCCCGTTTTCCTTCACGTCCCTGCGCAAAAGTCCTAGTCCTTTCCCGATAGAATTGAACACATGCCGCAGAAGCCAAAAACAAATAGCGAATCCATGAATACCAACACAAAACACTGGGCCAGCATCACCGCCGGCATCCTCAGCCTTGCAGGCTACGCTTCCGCCGCCTCCCTCGGCAGTGAGAAATACACCTATGATGCTTCCGGCAACATCATCGTGAAGTCGATTGATGGTAAGGTCATCAAAATGAATTATGACTCATCGAATCGCCTCACCGAACGTCAAGCCGCCGGAGAAAATAAGGAAACCACTGCCTACGATGCAGCAGGACGTCCTATCGCAATGAAAGAAGGGACAGAGCAGCTTTCGCGAAGCATGACCTATGGCTACGGAGACAAAGTGCTGGAAACCACTAGTCAAGACATAAACACCGGATTCTGCTACAATGCGGAAGGTCAGTTGGTTGGGAAATTGGTTGGAGGAAAAACGATCCTCTACGCTTGGGATGGCAATGTCTTGGCGGCAGAGGGAGCTGAAGCATTTACTAACGAAGATCATGTCACCGGTGGCGTTCCTGTCATGGCGGCGAATAGAGACGCTATCGTTTCCGATTACCTCGGTAATACCCTTTCCCACGCCCATCAAAGCTTCACAAGTACCGCGTTCGGTGAAGGATTGGAAGAGGGGAGATTCACAGGGAAAGTGTTCGTCAAGGAGCTAGGAGGATATTCATTCCTACATAGGCTATATGCGCCTGAATTGAGTCGTTGGACTACATGTGATCCAATTGGTTTTCCCGACGGAACCAATAATTCTTTGTATGTTAAAG